>NZ_JAFEXF010000039.1 GCF_016905445.1 Streptomyces sp. G44 | reverse complement strand
GGTCAGTGCGGCGCGTGCGCCCCGGCCGGGTGCCGCTCGGCAGGCGCGGCCGGGGGGATCTCCGCGCCGTGCGCGACCTTCGGCAGCCACGAAAGGGCGCGCGGGGTGTGCCAGTTGCGCTCGCCCAGCAGGGCCATGACCGACGGCAGCAGGATCATGCGGACCACCGTGGCGTCCAGCAGGACGGCCACGCCGAGGCCTACGCCCATCTGCTGCATGTCCTGCATCGACAGCGTGCCGAACACCGCGAAGACCGCGACCATGATCACGGCGGCGCCGGTCACCGCGCCCGCCGTGCGCGTGATGCCCTCGCGGATCGCGGCGCGGTTGTCCAGGCCGCGGTCCCGCGCCTCACGGATCCGGGAGACCACGAACACGTGGTAGTCCATGGAGAGTCCGAAGAGGACCACGAGGACGAACAGCGGCATCCAGTTCTCGATCGCGCCGGCCTTCTCCGAGCCGATCAGCTCCGCGCCCCAGCCGTGCTGGAAGACGGCGGTCATGACGCCGTAGGCGGCGCCCACCGACAGCAGGTTGAGGGCGATCGACGTCACGGCGATCACCACCGAGCGGAAGCCGAGGAGCATCAGCAGGAACGTCACCGCGGCGATGAAGGCGAAGACCGGGACGATGCCCCTGCCGAGCTGGTCGCCGAAGTCCTCGGAGGAGGCGAGGTCGCCGCCCACGCGGGCCTCGGCGGCCACGCCCCGGAAAGCGGCCGGGACCGTCTCGTCACGCAGTTCGCCCAGCGCCTTCCTCGCCTCGGCGTCCGTGCCGTCGCCCGGCAGCGGCACCGCGATCTCGGCGACGTCGGCCGCCCGGTGGACGGTGAGTTCGGCGCCGTCGCCCGCCCGCCGCGTCAGCGCGGTGAGCGCGTCGCGCACCGGCCGCGCGTCGATGTCCGCAGCGGTGACGACCACCAGGGCCGGTGAAGGGCCGCCGGGGAACTTCCCGGTGATCTTCTTGTACGAGACGGAGAGCGGGGCGTCGGAGCCGAACTGCTTCTCCAGGCCCAGCTGTTCGGTCTTCATGCCGAGCGCCGGGGCGGCCAGCGCGAGGAGCAGCACCGTCGCGCCGGCCGCGAAGACCTTCGGGCGGAAGAGGACGGGCCGCAGCAGTGTGCCCGCGATGCCGCCGCCCCTGCGCGTGCCCTTCTTGGAGCGGCGGTTCAGGAAGGGGACACGGCCCGCGTCGACCCGGTCGCCGAGCCCGGCGAGGAGGGCGGGCAGGACCGTGACGGAACCGGCCATCGCCACGCACACCACCAGGATGGTGGCGACGGCGAAGCCCTTGAAGAGGAGCAGGCCGGAGAGGAACATGCCCGCCATCGCGACCATGACCGTCAGGCCGGAGACGAGCACGGCGCGTCCGCTGGTGGCCGCGGCGATCCGCAGGGCCGTCTCCGCGTCCCGTCCCGCCGCCCGCTCGTCCCGCTCCCGGCGCAGATAGAACAGGCAGTAGTCGACGCCGACCGCGAGCCCCATCAGGAACATCACGGAGTACGTCGTCTCGAAGAGGTGCAGCTGATGGCTGGCCAGGGAGAGCAGCCCGAACGCCGCCACGCACGCCGTGAGCGCGAGGCCGACCGGGAGCAGCGCCGCGACCACCGCGCCGAAGGCGATCAGGAGGATGCCGAGCGCGAGCGGCACCGCCGTGAACTCGGCCTTCCGCAGGTCGTCGGCGAGCAGGTCGGACAGGTGCTTCTCGGAGCTGGCGTCGCCGAACTGATGGACGGAGATGCCGTGGGCCGCGCCCTTCTCCCCCGCCTTCGCCACGGCGTCGAGGACCGGCTGGACGCGGTCGGCGGCCTCGTCGGACGGGCCCTTGATCCCGAAGCGGAGCAGCGCGTCCTTGCCGTCATCGGAGGGCAGCGGAGCCTGGAGGCCGCGTACGTCACCGGTCGCGGCCAGGGCCTTCGACAGGTCGGCGGCGGCCTCGCGCCAGCCGCCCGGGGTCCGTGCCGTGACCATGACAAGTTCGCCCGCGGGCTCGTCGACCCCGGCGTCCTTCAGGATCTCGGCGGCCCGCCCCGAGTCGCCGACGCCCATCTCGTCGTCGGACGCGGTGACCGTGCCGAAGGCCCCGCCGAGGACCGTGGCGAGGACCACGAAGACCAGCCAGCCGAGAATGGCCGTCTTGCGGTGGTGTGCGCTCCACACCCCGAGTCGTGCCGCGAGGTTGTGCCTCATGGCGATCCGCCCCCATCGATCTGCGTGAGTGAACGTCGGACAAGTCCCGGCTCACGCTAGGAATCCGGGGCCGGGCGCCCCAGCCGCCGGGCCCCCCACTCCCCGAAGCACAGGGCGAGGCCGGGGGGTGTCGTCAGGTACACCCCCGCCCGGGTGGCAGGCCCCGTGACCCGCCCCCGTCGCACGGGCGAGACTGTTTCCGGGCCGGACGCAGCACGCGACCGGGCTGCCGGGTCACCGGCTCGACGAGAGGGACTGCCGACCATGACGAGACTGAAGAACGCGTTGACCGCGGGGGCGCAGGGCCTCTATCTGACGATCGTCTCGTTGGTGGGGTCGATCGTCCTCTTCGTGTTCTCGGTCCTGTCGATCGCGTTCATCCTGCTCGGCATCGGCCTCTTCACCACGCCCGTCGTCCTGACGGCCGTACGCAAGTACGCCGACGCCCAGCGCGGGTGGGCCGCCGCGTGGTCCGGCGTGGACATCCCGGCGCCCTACCGGCCGTTCCCCGCCGGCCTGCGCGGCGGCGTGGCGGGGCAGGTGGAGCGCTGCACGCTGATGCTGAAGGACCCGGCGACCTGGCGCGACCTCCAGTGGCTCCTGGTGAACATGACGGCGGGCGCCGTCGTCGCGATCCTCGCCCCGGCGCTGCCGCTGTACATGGTGTACGGCCTCGTCCTCGCGCTCGGCGTGTGGCAGCCGATCCACGAGGCGGGCGGCGGCGAGTGGTTCGCCTTCATCCACGTGACGTCGCAGTCCACCGCCAACCAGGCGGCGGCGCTCGGCGTGGGCTTCTTCCTGCTGGGCGTTCTCGTCAACACCTCGCTCGTCCGTGGGCACTTCCTCCTCGCCCGTGCCTTCCTCGCGCCGACCCCGGCCATGCGGGAGCGCCAACTGGCGCGGCGCGTGGACCGCTTGACCGAGACCCGGCACGACGCGGTGGACAACTCCGCCGCCGAGCTGCGCCGCATCGAACGCGACCTGCACGACGGTGCGCAGGCCCGCCTGGTGGCCATGGGCATGGACCTCGGCACCATCGAGGCGCTGATCGAGACGGACCCCGCCAAGGCCAAGGAGCTGCTGGCCAAGGCCCGGCAGGATTCCGGCGAGGCACTCACCGAGCTGCGCGACCTGGTCCGCGGCATCCACCCGCCGGTGCTCGCCGAGCGCGGCCTCGGCGACGCGGTGAAGGCCCTCGCGCTGCGGCTGCCGGTCGCCACCGAGGTCGACGTGGAGCTGCCGGGCCGGGTGGAGGCGCCGGTCGAGTCGGCCGCGTACTTCGCGGTGAGCGAGTCGCTGACCAACGCGATCAAGCACTCGGGGGCCGACCGCGTCTGGGTGGACATGCACCACGGTGACGGCATGCTGCGCATCGCCGTGACCGACAACGGCAAGGGCGGGGCGGCGCCCGGTGCCGGGTCCGGGCTGACCGGGATCGAACGCCGGCTCGGTACATTCGACGGCGTACTGGCCGTCAGCAGCCCCGCGGGCGGTCCGACCATGGTGACCATGGAGATCCCTTGCGCGTTGTCCTAGCCGAAGACCTCTTCCTGCTGCGCGACGGTCTGGTGCGGATGCTGGAGGCATTCGGCTTCGAGATCGCGGCGGCCGTGGAGAGCGGCCCCGAACTCACCAAGGCGCTGGCCGAGCTGGAGCCGGACGTCGCGGTCGTCGACGTACGGCTGCCGCCGTCCCACACGGACGAGGGCCTCCAGTGCGCGCTGGCCGCCCGGCGGGCCAGGCCCGGTCTGCCCGTCCTGGTCCTCTCGCAGCACGTGGAGCAGTTGTACGCGCGCGAGTTGCTGGCCGACGGCACCGGCGGCGTCGGGTATCTCCTGAAGGACCGGGTCTTCGACGCGGCGCAGTTCGTCGACGCGGTGCGCAGGGTCGCGGCGGGCGGCACCGCGATGGACCCGCAGGTGATCCAGCAGCTCCTGTCGCGGCGCTCCACCGACCAGCCGATGGGCGCGCTCACGCCGCGCGAGCGCGAGGTGCTCGAACTCATGGCGCAGGGCCGGTCGAACGCGGCCATCGCCGCCCAACTGGTCGTCACGGAACGGGCGATCGCCAAGCACACGTCGAACATCTTCGGCAAGCTCGGCCTGCCGGTCTCCGACGACGACAACCGGCGGGTGCTCGCCGTCCTGGCCTATCTGGACCAGGGGCGCTGAACACGGCGGGCCCCTGATACGTATGTAGCCGCATGGGACGCACCTCACGAAAACGATCAAAGCTGGCGCGGCGCCTGGTCGCCGCGTCCGCGGCTCTCGTCATGGGCGGCGGCGGCCTCGTCGCCGTCAACGTCTACGCCAACGCCGAGGAGGGCGCCGGACAGCCCTCCGCCCCGGCCGCCGGGCAGCAGCTGTCGACCATCAGCTGCCCGGACGTGGCGAATCAGCTGCCGGAGGTTCCGCCGGGCGCGCGCGGCGCGGTGGACGACCGGCTCGCCGAACTGGACAGCCAGATCACGCGGGCCTACGACCGGTTCAGCGAGGCCGAGGACACCGGAGCCCAGAAGTCCGTGCTGCCGCCGCTGGAGGAGCAGCGGCGCGGCACGCTCGGCGAGATCGAGGACGCCATGGACCGCGCGGGCGCCCGGCCCGAAGGCCTCGGCGGCATGGCCCCGTGCACCGTGCGCGCCTCCGACACGGAACAGGGTGAGGGGGCGGGGCAGGGGCAAGGAAGGGGCCAGGGGCAGGGGCAGAGCGGGAACGGTCCCGTGGCCGGTGACTTCGTCGACATCACGTCCGTCCGGCCCAACGTCCGGCGCCCGCCCGCTCGCCGCGGCGCCTCGCGCGGCACCTTCACCACTGACTGCGGGCGCAACGAGAACGGCAAGTTCAACCCCGACAACGTCATCGTCGCGCCGGGCGTGAGCAATGGCGCCCACCACATGCACGACTACGTGGGGAACCAGGCGACGGACGCGTTCTCCGGCGACGACGACCTCGCGAACGGCCGCACCAGCTGCCGCAACCAGGGCGACAGGTCGACGTACTACTGGCCCGTGCTGCGGCTCCAGAACGGCACCGCCGAGGACGACGCCCAGGCGGACGGCGGCGGCAAGGACCAGAACGTCGGCGAGATCCAGACCCCGTCCTCCGTCACCCTGAAGTTCACCGGCAGCCCGGTGGGCAAGGTCGTCGCGATGCCCCGCTTCCTGCGCGTCATCACCGGGGACGCCAAGGCCTTCACGAACGGCGACGCCAACGCCAACGCCTCGTGGAGCTGCACGGGCTTCGAGAACCGCCAGCTCAAGGACAAGTACCCGATCTGCCCCGAGGGCAGCGACGTGGTGCGGACGTTCAACTTCCAGAGCTGCTGGGACGGGCGCAACACCGACAGCGCCAACCACCGCACCCACGTCGCCTTCGCCGACCCGCGGACCGGCGCCTGCCCGCGCGGCTTCCGGGCGATCCCCCAGCTGGTGCAGCGCGTGGTGTACGACGTGCCGCCGGGGCCCGGCTTCGCCGTCGACTCGTTCCCCGAGCAGCTGCACAAGCCCGTCACCGACCACGGCGACTTCATCAACGTCTTCGACGAGCGGCTGATGCGGCGCGTGGCGAGCTGCGTCAACTCCGGGCAGCGCTGCACCTGAGGCTCGCCTGGATTCCCCGGCTCAATCCGTCCGGTGACCGTGGTGGCCGCCGCCGTGCCTGTCCGCGGCGTCCACCACGGTCCCGCCGAGCCGTTCGCGCAGCGACGCGATGTCCTCGCGCCCGCCGACCGCGACCCAGCGCCCGCCGACGAGGTACGTGCCGCCGTAGTCGTCCGCCTCGTCGAGCCATTCGGCCCGGCCGCGGGCGTTCTCGAAGGTGACGAGCACGTAGCGCCGGTCGCCGCTCTCACAGGTGGCCTGGCGCAGCTCGGCCGCGTCCGTCTGGATGTCCGCCCGGCACTGCGCCCTGGCCGCCAGCTGCTCCAGGCTGCCGCTCGCCGTGGCCGGTGCGCCGTCGCCCCCTGAGCCGCACCCCGCCACCGCGAGCAGTACCCCCGCCGCCATGCCCGGAAGCGAGCCCCGCACCGACCACACTGACCGTGTTGTCTGTGTCGTCTGTGGCGTCTGTGGCGTCGGCGCCGCATGCGTCGTCCGTGTTGCCCTCACTGTCTTCCCAGCCTCTCCCGGCGAGCCGAACCCGCCATCTTCCGCGGTTGCGTTACGCACGGGAGGGCGCGGGGATACCGTGCGCCCCAGCCTTCACCCCAGGGGGTACACATGCCCGAACCGTCCCGTCGTTCCCTGCTCGGCACCGCCGGAGCCCTCGGCCTCGGCACCGCCCTCGGCGCGGCCCCACCGCCGGCCCTCGCCGCCGGAGGACCCACGAGGGCCCCCGCCTTCACTACGGATCCCGCGCGCGACGCGCTCAACAGACTCCTGCCGCGTCACGCGGAGCAGTTCCACCTCCGGCTCCGCCCCGCCGAGGGGCGCGCGGACCGCTTCCGGGTCACCGGGGCCACCGGCCGGATCGAGGTGTCCGGCACGACACCCGCGGTGCTGCTCACCGGCGTCCACTGGTACCTGAAGTACGTGTGCGGCGCCCACCTCACCTGGAACGGCAGCCAGCTGGACCTGCCGCGCAGACTCCCCGCCCCGGCCCGGCCCCTGGAGCGGTCCACCTCGCTCCCCCACCGGTTCGCCCTGAACGACACCAACGACGGCTACACCGCGCCGTACGCCGACTGGGCGTACTGGGAGCGGATGATCGACGTGCTCGCCCTGCACGGCTGCAACGAAGTCCTGGTGGTGGCGGGCGCCGAGGCCGTCTACCACCGGCTCCTGAAGGAGTTCGGTTACTCCGACGCCGAGGCCAGGGCCTGGCTGCCCGCGCCCTCGCACCAGCCGTGGTGGCTGCTCCAGAATCTCGCCGGGTACGGCGGCCCGCTCTCCCCGCGGCTCATCGACGACCGTGCCGAGCTGGGCCGCAGGATCACGGGCCGGCTGCGCGCGCTCGGCATCGCGCCCGTGCTGCCGGGCTACTACGGGCACGTGCCCGACGGCTTCGTGGAGCGCAACGGCGGGGACGCGCGCGTCGTGCCGCAGGGCGTCTGGCACGGCTTCAAGCGGCCGGACTGGCTCGATCCGCGCACCACCGCCTTCGCCCGCGTCGCCGCCTCCTTCTACCGGCATCAGAAGGACCTCTTCGGCGCCTGCGACCTCTTCAAGATGGACCTGCTGCACGAGGGCGGCACCGCCGGGGACGTGCCCGTGCCCGACGCGGCGAGAGGCGTCGAAAGAGCCCTGCGCCGCGCGAGACCGGGGGCCGTCTGGGTGATTCTCGGGTGGGAATCCAACCCGCTGCCCGAGCTGCTCGACGCCGTCGACAAGAAGCGGATGCTCATCGTCGACGGCGTCTCGGACCGGTACGCGAGCGTCACCGACCGCGAGCGGGACTGGGGCGGCACGCCCTACGCCTTCGGCACCATCCCCAACTTCGGCGGGCGCACCACGATCGGCGCCCGCACCCACCTGTGGACCGAGAAGTTCTTCGCCTGGCGCGACAAGCCGGGCAGCGCGCTGGTGGGCACCGCCTACATGCCGGAGGCCGCCGACCGCGACCCCGCCGCCTTCGAGCTCTTCTCCGAACTCGCCTGGACCAAGGGCCCCCTCGACCGGGCCGCGTGGTTCTCCTCGTACGCCGACTTCCGCTACGGCGCGCGCGACCACGACGCGCGGGCCGCCTGGCGGGCCCTGCACGACACCGCCTACCAGCACACCGCCGTGGAGCGCAGCGACCCCCACGACTCCCTCTTCGCCGCCCGCCCCGACCTCGCGACGAACCGCGCCGCCGAGTACGCGCCGCGCGCCCTGACCTACGACCCGGGCCGCTTCGACGCCGCGCTCACCGGGCTGCTCGCGGTGGCGGAGCCGCTGCGGGGCAGCGCCGCCTACCGGTACGACCTGGTGGACGTCGCCCGCCAGGCCCTCGCGCACCGCGGCCGCCAGCTCCTGCCGCAGCTGCGGGCCGCGTACCGGCGCAAGGACCAGGACGCCTTCCGGGCCCTGTCGACGCTGTGGCTGCGGCTGATGCGGCTCTGCGACGAGGTGACGGGGACCGACCCGGCGTTCCTGCTCGGGCCCTGGGTCGAGGCTGCCCGGCGCATGGGCACGACCGACGCCGAACGCGCCGAGTTCGAGCGGACCGCCAAGGTGCTGATCACCACCTGGGGCGAGCGCGCCACGGCCGACGGCGGCCGGCTCCACGACTACGGCAACCGCGAGTGGCACGGCCTGACGCGCGACTTCTACGTGCCGCGCTGGCAGAAGTGGCTCGACGAGCTCGCCGACGCGCTGGCCGCGGGACGCGCGCCGCGGCCGGTCGACTGGTTCGCCTTCGAGGAGCCCTGGACGCGGGAGCGGGAGGACTATCCGCTGCGGCCCGTCGGCGACGCCCGCCGCACCGCCTCACGGGTGCGCTCCGTCCTCGCGCGGGCGCCCTACCAGGGGACGGTGACCGTCACCGCCGAGCCGCCCGCCATGCCGCCCGGCGGCCACGCGCGCGTGGCCGCCGTCTTCCGCAACGTCAACGGGCTGCGCGCCACCGGTCGCGTCGACTTCGCGTTGACCGGGGTCGACGCGGAGCCGACCGGTCCCGTGTCCCTGCCGAGGGTCGCGCCCGCGGGGACCGGCGAGGTCGCGTGGCGGGTGGACGCGCCGG
This sequence comes from Streptomyces sp. G44, assembly GCF_016905445.1. Classification (GTDB taxonomy): domain Bacteria; phylum Actinomycetota; class Actinomycetes; order Streptomycetales; family Streptomycetaceae; genus Streptomyces. The sequence continues at coordinate 36,229 of NZ_JAFEXF010000039.1, read as the reverse complement.
ACACGCCCCTGGACCGGCCGCTGCGCCCGCTGCCGTACGAGATCGGCGTGCGGTACGGCCCGGCGGGCGAGCGGCGGGTGCGCCACGTCCATCAGGGGACGCTGTTCGAGGCCGGTCCGGTGGGCGGGGGCTGGCGGACGTACAGCAACAGCGCCGCCGTCTTCGGCGAGCTGGCCGGGCGGTACGCGATCGACGGGGGCGGCGCCGACCTGTGGAAGGGCACCAGCGAGTTCGGCACGCTGTACCGGCGGGGGGCGCTGCGCGACGGCGTCTCGGTGACGGTGCGGGTCGACGCGCAGGCGGCCACGGGCCCCTGGGCCAGAGCCGGCCTCATCACCCGCACCGCCCTGGCCGCACCGGGCTCGAAGGGGTTCGTGAACCTCGCCGTCACCCCGGCCAACGGGGTCGTGCTGTCGTACGACACCAACGGCGACGGCACGCTGGACACCTACCAGCGGCTCACGGGGGTGCGGGCGCCGGTGCTGCTGCGGCTCACGCGCGCGGGAGGCTCCTTCACCGGCGCCTGCTCGACGGACGGCGGGGCCACCTGGCGGACCGTGGCGACCGTGACCGTGCCGGGCGCGGCCGCCGCGCAGGACGTGGGGATGTTCATGAGCGCCACCGACGGCGGCGCCGGGGAGCGCGGGACCGTGGAGTTCAGCGGGTGGGCGGTGACGACGTAAATCACCTGACGTACATACGCACTTGTGTGCGAGGGTGAGGGCATGGACGACGACTGGGAGAGGCGGGTCGACGAGGCCTGGGCCGCGTACGACACCTACGGCGAGGACCGGGACGCGGAGTTCCGCGCGCTGATCGACGCCTTGGCGGCGGAGTTGCCCGAGGGCGACCCCGCCGGCCTGTTCGAGCGGGCCTGCGCCTTCGACTCCACGGGCCGCTCCGATCGGGCCGTGCCGCTCTACCAGGAGGCGCTGGAGCGCGGCCTGAGCGGCTACCGCAAGCGGCGCGCGCTGATCCAACTCGCCAGCTCCCTGCGGAACGTCGGCCGGGCCGAGGAGGGCGTCGCGCTCCTGGAGCCCGAACTGGACGCTCCGGCGCACGAGTTGGACGACGCCGTCCGCGCCGTCCTGGCCCTCTGCCTGGCCTCCCTCAGCCGCGAGCGCGAGGGCCTCGCCCTCGTGCTCGGCGCGCTCGCGCCCCATCTGCCGCTCTACCAGCGGTCAATGGCCGACTACGCCCGCGCGCTCGTGGAGCCCGACCCGGCATGAGCCGGGCCACCGGCCCGGCACGGAAGGACCACCGGTCCGGGCAGAGGTGACCAACCGACGATTCGCTCGTTTTGCTGAACGTGTCGTCGAATGTGCAGTCCAAGCAGCCGCAGTCCGCGAGCGCCAGCGGTCCCGCTCCCGTCGTCGACGTGGAGCAGGCCGAGGCCGCCCTCGTCGAGCACTACCCCCGCCTCGTCCGCCTCGCCTACCTGGTGCTGCCGCCGGGCCTCGGCCGCAACCGGCGGGTCCTGACCGCCCACGCCCTCACCCAGCGCGCCCTGCCGCGCGGCCGCACCTCGGGCACGGCGGTCACCATCCCCACCCAGCAGGGCGCCACGGGCGGCGGACACCAGCGGGACCCCGGGTACGCCTGCGTACGCCTCCGGGTGGTACGCGGCGCGCTCGACGCCGGGCTCCCTCTGACGTGGCGGTCCTGGCCCCGCCGGGCCCAGCTGCCGCCGCTGCTGCCGCAGGTCCGGGGGCTGCGGCTCTTCCCCCGCTCCGGCGGCGCCGACGAACTGGCCCTGGACCAGCGCCTCGCCAGGCTGTCGGGCGCCGCCCGCGCCGCCTACGTCCTGCGCGGCCTGGAGGGCCTGGACGACTCCGGCGTGCGGACGGTCCTCTCGGCCGCCGGGTGCGACGACCCGGACGAGGCGCTCGACGAGGCGGACACCGTCGAGGCGCGGTACGCCCTGCTCGCCTCACCCGAGTTCGACCCCTGCTCCCTGCACGCCAGGCCGACCGACCTGATGCGGCGCAGGCAGCACCTGAAGGCGGCGGGCGTCGCGGCCCTCGCCACGCTGGTGTGCGGGGCGCTCCTCGGACTGCCGGGCGACGGCTGGGGGCCCGACGGCGCCGCCGCGCCCCCGTACGCGCGAAACCCCGCCGCCCAGGCCGCCCTCGACCCGGCCAAGCTGACGGTCGCCGCCCCCGGGGCGTGGCGGCGGTCCGCGCGCACCGACTTCTCCGTGTGGCCCGCGCGCGGCGGCCTCGTCGACGACAAGGCGCTGCTGCGCCGGGCCCTCGCCGTGTGGGCGCGGCCCGGCGAGTCCGTCCAGGTCTCGGCCACCCCGGGCACACCCTCCGGGGCGCCTCCCGGCCCGGCGCAGCTGCTGTACGCCGGGGAGGTCGACGCCGCACGCGTGGTGCTGCTCCACGACGGACTGCGCGTCGTGCGCTATGCCGAGCCGAAGGAGGGCACGAGCGGCGCCGCCCTCGACTTCGCCCGCGTGGACGGCGCGAGCGGTCCCGAGGCGAGCGCCCTCGTCGTCAACCGCGCGGACGGCAACGTCCGCTACCTGACGGCCCCCTGGGTGCGGTCCACCGCCGTCCGTGACCTGCTGAAGCCCGCCGGGCAGGCCCTGCCCCTGCGCCGCGACGAGGACGGCGTCACGGAACCCTTCGCCGGTCCCGCGGCGGACGGCCGGTGCGCGTCGTGGAACGCGCTGCGGATGCGCGACCACTCCGGCGCCGTGCGGCTGGCGACCGACCTCGGCGAGCTGACCCCCGCCCGGCTGACCGCGGGCCGCCCGGAGGCGCCGCGCGAGGCCGCGCCCGCCGACTGGGCCAAGTCGGCCTGCTCCCTGGCCTCGGTGCGTTCGCACGGCGTGCGGTCCGTCAACTCGTGGGCGTACGCCCGTCAGACGCTCCCCGAGTCGGGCGGCGCCGCGCAGTGGGTGTGCACCCGGGCCGAGACCTGGCGGGGACCCGGCAGCCGGAGCCTCGCCCAGTTCCAGACGGCCGACGGGCCCACGGGCGCCGTCGCGGCCAAGGCCGAGGACTCCCCGGCGTGCGGCCCCCGCGAGCCCCGGGTCCTCGCGGGCGTCCGGTGGAAGTCGCCGGGCGGGAACTGGTACCTCCTGGGCGCGGGCAGCAAGGACGTCGCGTCGCTGACCTCGTCCGGCGGCGGCCAGGTGCAGGGCAACGTCCTGGCGGTGCGGACGGAACGCACCGCGCGGGCCCGGCTGACCGGCGCCCTGGCGGACGGCACGAAGGTGTCGACACTGCGGTGAGCTGCGGCCGGTGAACTTCCGGCCGCCGGACCCTGTACCGCCCGCTTACCCGTCAGTACATTGACGGCATGTCCAATACGCAGAGCCGGGTGCCCGAGCCCGTCGCCTCCGAGCACATACCGCTCACGGCACGGAACGTCTCCTTCTCCTGGGAGGACACCCCGCTCCACTGGCTGCCGGGCGACCCGTTCACCACGCACACCATCAACGTGCTGCATCTGCTGCTGCCCGCCGGGGAGCGCTGGTTCGTGCACGTCTACAAGCAGGTCCTGCCCCACATCCGGGACGAACGGCTGCGCGAGGACGTCATCGGGTTCATCGGCCAGGAGGCGATGCACGCACAGGCCCACGACGAGGTCCTGCCGCACCTCAAGGCGCAGGGCCTCGACCCGACGCCGTACACCGCGCAGGTCGACTGGCTCTTCGAGAAGCTGCTCGGCGACCGGACGCTGCCGCCGGGCAGGGCACGCCACTGGTGGCTGATGGAGCGCGTCGCGATGATCGCGGCCATCGAGCACTACACCGCCTTCCTCGGCGACTGGGTCCTCAACGCGACGGAGCTGGACCGCAGGGGCGCCGATCCGACCATGCTGGACCTGCTGCGCTGGCACGGCGCCGAGGAGGTCGAGCACCGGTCGGTGGCCTTCGACCTCTTCCTGCACGTCGACGGCGGCTACCGGCGCCGCGTGCGGACCTGGGCGACCGCCTTCACCGCGCTGGTCTTCCTCTGGCAGCGCGGTGCGCGGTTCTTCATGGCGAACGACCCGACGCTCGTCGGCGGCAGGGCGAGCCTCAAGGACTTCCGCCGCAGCGGGCGCGCGGGCACGCTGCCGACCACCGGCGCCATGATCCGCTCCATCCCCCGCTACCTGAGCCGGAGTTACCACCCATCCCAGGAGGGCAGCACGGCACAGGCCGTGGCCTACCTCGCCTCCTCACCGGCCGCCACCGCCGCCGAGCGGCAGAGGAGTGTCTGACGTGCCCCACCTTCCCGCCCTCGCCCTCGCCGCCGGGGCGGCCGTGCTCGCCCGGCGGGCCCTGCGCCGCCGTATCGCGGCCTCCCCGCTGTGGCCGCTGCCCGCCCTGGAGGAGCCGGTGTCCGGGCGGCGGCGCCCCCGTGCGCTGCGGCTGCGCGTCGCGCGGCACGAACGCGTGGCCGAGGGCGTCGTCCGACTCCGCCTGGAGGGCGCCGACCTGCCGCCGTGGCGGCCGGGCGCCCATCTCGACCTCGTACTGCCCTCGGGGCTCGTCCGGCAGTACTCGCTCTGCGGCGACCCCGAGGACCGCTCCTCGTACACCGTCGCGACGCGGCTGATCGACGCCGAGCAGGGCGGCAGGGGCGGCTCGCGCGAGGTGCACGAGGGGCTGCGGGAGGGCGACGAGGTCGAGGTGCGGGGGCCGCGCAACCGCTTCCCGCTCGCCGACGCCCCCGCGTACGTCTTCGTCGCCGGGGGCATCGGGATCACGCCGATCCTGCCGATGCTGCGGGCCGTGGAGGCCTCGGGGGCGCCGTGGCGGCTGCTCTACGGCGGGCGGTCGCGCGCGTCGATGCCGTTCCTCGAAGAGGTCGGGAAGCTCGGCGGGGCGCGGCCGGAGCGGGTCACCGTCGTCGCCCAGGACGAGGACGGGCTGCCGGACCCGGCCGCCTTCCTGAGCGGGACGCCCGAGGGCACCGCCGTGCACGTCTGCGGACCCGAGGCCCTGATGGCGGCGGTCGGCGCCGCGCTGCCCGCGGGGTGCTCGCTGCACCTGGAGCGGTTCGCGCCGCGCGCCCGCGCCGGGGGCGACACCGCCTTCGAGGTCGAACTGCGGCGCAGCGGACGCACGGTGGCGGTCGCCGCGGACGGCACGGTGCTCGCCGCGGTCCGCGCGGAGCTGCCGGACACGGCGTACTCCTGCGAGCAGGGATTCTGCGGGACCTGCCGGCAGCGGGTCCTGGAGGGGGAGGTCGACCACCGGGACGAACTGCTCACCGACGCCGAGCGGGCCGGTTCGATGCTCATCTGCGTCTCGCGTGCGCACGGTGAGCGGCTGGTGCTGGATCTGTGAAGTGCCGGGCGGAGCCGGGCCGTCCGGGGGCTGGTTCCGCTCGGTAAGGTGTTCGTATGACTACCGGGGTGCGCCGCAGGATGGGTGTCGAGGAGCGGCGGCAGCAGCTGATCGGGGTCGCGCTGGACCTGTTCAGCCACCGCTCGCCCGACGACGTCTCCATCGACGAGATAGCGGCGGCCGCGGGCATCTCGCGGCCACTGGTCTACCACTACTTCCCCGGCAAACTCAGCCTGTACGAGGCGGCGTTGCGCCGGGCGGCCGAGGACCTGGCCGAGCGTTTCGTGGAGCCGCGCGAGGGCCCGCTCGGGGCGCGGCTGCTGCGCGTCATGGGGCGCTTCCTGTCCTTCGTCGACGACCACGGGCCGGGCTTCTCCGCGCTGATGCGGGGCGGTCCGGCGGTCTCCTCGGGCGGTGGCTGCGCGGTGGGGCCCGCGTCGGCGTCGGCGACGAACGCGTTGATCGACTCGGTGCGCCAGGCCGCGTACGACCAGATCCTCGCGCACCTCGGCGTCACCGAGCCGTCCGCCCGGCTCGAACTCGTCGTACGGTCCTGGATCTCCCTGGCGGAGTCCACGGCGCTGCTGTGGCTGGACGGGCGGCGCGTGCCGCGCGCGGAGCTGGAGCTGCAACTCGTGCACGACTTCGCGGCGTTGACCGCGGTGAGCGCCGCCCATGACGAGGAGATGGCGGCGCTCCTGCGCGGCATCCTCGCCGCCGAGCCGCCCGACGGCCCGTTCGCCGACCTGATCGGGCGCCTCGTCGCGCTGGCCCCGTAGGAGGCCGACGCCGCCGCGCGCGCCGTGACCACCCCTGCGGATCCGTCGGTGGGAGCCCACCTCTACGGTGATCGCCATGACGGCGCGAGAACTGACCTTCCGCGGTGCGGGCACCGCCGACACGGCCACCCTTGCCGGCCTCTACGACGGCGCGGCCCGCTGGATGCTGGAGCACGGCATCGACCAGTGGAAGCCGGGCGGCAAGGACGCGGGGCACTTCCGGCGGCTGATCGCCTCCGGGGTGGAGGAGGTGTGGGTCGCCGAGGAAGGGGCCGAGGTCGTCGGGGCGTACGAGCTGTGGTGGGACGACGAGGCGGCCTGGGGCGTGCGGCCTCCGGTCGCGGGCTACGTGCACCGGCTGATGGTGCGGCGCGGGGCGCGGCCGGGGACGGGGCGGGCCCTGCTCGCGCGCGCGGAGCGGCGGATCGCCGAGGCGGGGCGCGAGCTGTGCAGACTGGACTGCCTGTCGGCCAATCCCCGGCTGCGTACGTACTACGAGGGCGCCGGGTACACGGCCGTCGGTGAGCTGCCGGACAAGGTGGCCGCCGACGGGAGCACGTACGGCGTGACGCTGATGGAGAAGCGGCTGGTCTAGCGGGTGCCGGTCAGGCGCAGGGCGAGGAGCGCGATGTCGTCGTCCCGGTCGTGGCCGAAGCAGGCGAGGAGGGTGTCGCACAGGTCGGCGACGCCGAGTGGCGCGTCGGCCGCGACGGTGCGCAGGTGCTGCATGGAGACCGCGAGGTCGGTGCCGCGGGTCTCGATGAGGCCGTCGGTGACCATGAGGAGCCGGTCGGTGGGGCGCAGGGTCGTCTCGGTGGGCGCCGGCCGGTCCAGGCCGAGGCCGAGGAGCGGGCCGTAGGCCTTCAGGTACGTGGCGGAGCCGCTGTCGCTGACGACGAGCGGCGGGATGTGCCCGGCGTTGGCGACGCGGGTGCGGCCGGTGGCGGGGTCGACGAGGGCCAGGCAGAGGGTGGCCGTCACGTCGGGGTGGTAGCGCTGGAGCATGTTGTCGAGGCGGTGGGCCAGTTCCCGGGGGTCGGACTCCTCGACGCAGTAGGCGCGCAGGGCGTGCCGGATCTCGACCATCACGGTGGCGGCGTCCAGGGAGTGCCCGACGACGTCGCCGATGGCGGTGAGGACGCCGCCCGCGGTGGGCAGCGCGGCGTAGAAGTCGCCGCCGATCTCGGTGTCACTGGAGGCGGGTTCGTAGCGCACGACGACTTCGGTGCCGGGCACCTGGGGCACGTGAGTGGGCAGGAAGCTGCGCTGGAGGGTGAGCGCGATGTGACGTTCCATCTCGTACATGAGCAGCCGCTCCGCGGCGAGCGCGGTGGCATGGGCGAGCCGCCCCACGAGCAGTTCGGTGTCAGGGTTGGGGTGCTGGGCGTAGGAGGGGATGGCGAGGCACACGGGCGCGCTGCCCTCGCGGCTCCGGGCGACGGCGAGCCGGGCGCCGTCGGGCGGGCCGGCGCCGCTGAGCGGGTCGGCCTGGAAGAAGCCGGGCGGCCACAGCGGGGCGGGCGCGACGGTGCTGCGGACGCCGACGTGGCCGGACATGATGCGCATCACGAGGCGGGCCACCGCTTCGTGCGCGTCGGCGTCGGGCAGCACGGTGGTGGCCCTGCGCCGGGACATGCCCCGGTGGACCGAGCCGTCGCCGGCGAGGATGAACGCGGCGGCGGGGCTCTTGGTGAGGCGGTCGGTGCCCGCGGCGGCGGCCTCGGCCAGTTCGCGCGGGCAGCGGGCCGACTGGACGTCGAGGATGGTCTCGGCGAGCCGCGTGAGGTGCCCGGCCTCGGCCTCGGCGTCGCTGCGGTGGCGGGCGCCGCGGGCGACGGCCCGGACGACGGCCTGGATCTCCTCCGGTTCGGCGGGCACCGTCAGATAGGCCTCGCCGCCCGCGTCGAGGCCGCGGCAGCGGTCGGCGGGGGCGACACTGGCCGCCGAGAAGTGCACGACGGGCAGGGCGGCGGTCCGCGGGGCGTCCTTGAGGCGGCGGCACAGCTCGAAGCCGCTCATGTCGGGCAGGCCGACGTCGACGAGTGCCACGTCGGGCAGGGTGCCCGCGCGGTGGCACGCGTCCAGTTCCGCCAGCGCCTCGCGCGCGCTGGCGGCGAGGATGACGCGGTGGCCGTCGCGGCGCAGGACCGCGCCCAGCGCGTATCGGCTGGCGGCGACGTCGTCGACCACCAGGATCGTGGTGTCTGCCTTGCCGTTGGTGCTCAAGCGGGGCCCCTCAGGGGCAGGTCGTGGGCAGGTCGGTGGGACGGGCCGCCCAGGCCCGCCCCGACCAAGTTAGCGCCCTACGGAGCGCTTCGGGAGTACACGGCGACGGTCCTACCGGGAACGGTGAAGATCCCCGAAGCCCTCTCGTAGGAGGCGGTCTTGACGATAGAATCTCCGCCCCTCGCCTGAACGGGATGCAGGGCGTACGGCTGTCCGGCGAGGGCCCCGATCCGCTGCCGCTGTGTGTGCGGTGTGGCGTTGAAGACCACGATGATGTCTCGGCCGCCCCGGCCGCCGCCGCCGGTGGCGCTCAGGGTGATGACGCCGGGCGTCTCCTCGGGTCCGGACAGGGGGAAGGAGAGCGTGCGCTGCACGTCGTCGGTGGTGCGCCGGCCGAAGGCGGGCTCGGTCGTCCGGATGCGCAGCAGGTCCCGGTAGGCGGCCGAGGCCGCCTCGATGTCCGCGCAGCCGACCCGGACGGACGGCAGCAGGGGCTTGGCGTACGGCCATTTCGGCTTGTTGTCGGCGGCCGGGGGCAGACCGCGGCCGAAGCCGTTGCCGTCGCGGCAGTCCCAGTGGAGGGCGTTGAACCAGTCGCCGCTGTCGTAGGAGTTGCGGTCCAGGGACTTGGAGCGCAGCCGGTCGGTGCCCGCCTGGGAGAGGGCGGGGCCCTGCGAGAGCGCGGCGGTGGCGAGGGCGAGGACCTGCATGCGGGACCGGTCCGCGGGCGTGGTCGTTGTGGGCAGCTTGAAGGCGAGGGCGTCGAAGAGCGTCTCGTTGTCGTGCGCGTCGGCGTAGGCGAGGGCGTCGCCGGGGGCGGCCGCGTATCCGGCGGGGGCGCCGTTGTAGTCGACGTCGGAGCCCTTGACCCGGCGGCCGGCGGAGTCGGTGAAGGCGTAGTCGGCGAGGTTGCCGGTGAGGCCCACCTTGATGAGGTCCTGGTAGTGCAGGAGCCGGGCCCTCTGCTCGGCCGCGGTGCCGTTGGCCTTCGAGGCGTTGGGGTCGGTGTAGAGGCCGCTGGCGAAGCCCTGGACGCCGGGGTCGTCGTCGAAGGGGCCGCCGCCGCGCACCGCGTCGCGGGCCCGGTCGGAGAAGGTGGCGATGCCGGTGCCCGCCATGTTCTTCTGCGTGGCCTGGACGAAGCGGGCGTCGTCGGCGATCTCGCCGAAGTTCCAGCCCTCGCCGTAGAGGATGATCCGCTTGCCGTCGACGCCGTCCTTGGCGGGGGTGAGCGCGTCGAGGGCCTCGCGGACGGCGAGGATGTTGGCCTTGGGGTGGTGGCCCATGAGGTCGAAGCGGAAGCCGTCGACCTTGTACTGCCGGGCCCAGGTGACCAGGGAGTCGACGACGAGCTTGCCCATCATGGCGTTCTCGGGCGCGGTGTTCGCGCAGCAGGTGGAGGTGGCGACGGCGCCGTCGGCGAGCAGGCGGTGGTAGTAGCCGGGCACGATCTTGTCGAGCACGGACTTGGGGTCCTGGCCGCTCGCCGCCGTGTGGTTGTAGACGACGTCCATGACGACGCGCAGCCCGTCGCCGTTGAGCGCCTTGACCATCTCGCGGAACTCGCGGGTGCGGCGGGTCCCTTCGGGGTCGGTGGCGTACGAGCCCTCGGGCACCGTGTAGTGGAAGGGGTCGTAGCCCCAGTTGTACGCGTCGTCGGCGGCGCCGGCCGCCACGCACTCCTGCTGCTTCTCGGAGTCGGCGGGGTAGGCGGCGAGGTCGCAGCCGGGGGGCTTCTGGTCGGCCTCGCGCTCGGGGACGGTCGCGATGTCGAAGGCGGGCAGGAGGTGCACGTACGAGGTGCCGGCCCGGGCCAGTTTCCTCAGGTGCCGTGAGCCCTTGCCGCGGGCGTCGGTGAAGGCGAGGTATGTGCCGCGGTGGCGGGGGTTCGCGGTGCGGTCGGTGGCGGAGAAGTCCCGGATGTGCAGTTCCTGGATCTGCGCGTTCCGCAGCGGCACGGCCTTCGGCTTCTTCAGGTTCCGCCACCCCTTGGGGGCGAGGGACTTGGCGTCGAGGTCGACGGCGAGGCTGCGGGTGGAGTCGGCGGTCAAGGCGAGCGAATAGGGGTCGGTGACCTTGTTCGTGACGACCGCGCGGGCGCGCGGGGAGAAGACCTCGACGACGTAGCGGTAGGGCTCGCCCGCCCAGCGCTTCGGCCCGGTGGCGGACCAGACGCCGCTCGCGTCGTCGCGCCGCATCGGCACGCGGTCACCGCCGATGTCGAGGGCGACGGACCGGGCGGTGGGGGCCCATACGGAGAGGGTGGCCCCGCCCTCGCGGAAGACGGGGCCGAGCGTGGCCTTGGTGGCGCGGGAGGCGTACAGGTCGTCGAGGATGCCGTGGGTCTGGACGCCGGTGGCGGTGGTGAGGGTGCCGTCGGGCTTCTGCCGGGTGAGGACCACTTGGCCGGTGAGGTCCTCGGCGGTGTGGGCGCGGTCCTTGGGGGCGACTTCGTAGGCGGCGTACGCGGACAGGTGCGGGAATCTGGCGCGCTGGGCGGCGGAGAGGCCGCCGGGGATCTCGCGGAGGACCGACTTCCGGCCGGTTCCGGTGAGTTCGCCGTCCCGTACGGCGAGTTCTCCGTCGGGGTCGGCGACGAGGGTGGTGGTGGCCGCCGGCTCGCCGTCCTCCTGGACGGCGACGGTGGAGCGGTCGATCCACTGGGCGGTCGACTTCGTCAGGTCGAGGGGGGCGGTGCCGGGGGGCGGTGCCGCCCCGGCCGGTATCGCGGCGAGGAGGGCCGCGACGAGTGCGAGGACGGTGCCGGTGACCGCCGCGGTGCGGTGCCTGTGCTGGGCCATGACGGGGGAACGTACCGTTGGCGTGGCCTTGCAGCAAGAGTTTGCAAGAGGGGGCTCTGCCAAGGGGCGGTGCGGGAGTTCGGTGCCGTGCGGGGCGGTGGCGTCTGCGGGGTGCCGGTGGTGGGCGGGTGCGGGTTGTCCTGGGCTGGGCGCGCAGTTCCCCGCGCCCCTGAAGGGGCGGCCTCACGCAACGCCTCGCTGAAACCGCGCCCCGGCTCCGCGTGCCCTGCCGCGCGGTGGCGTCTGCGGGGTGCCGATGATTGGCGGGTGAGGGGCGTCTTGCGCTGGGCGCGCAGTTCCCCGCGCCCCTGAAGGGGCGGTCTCAGGCAACGCCTCGCTGAAACCGCGCCCCCCGGCTCCGCGTGCCCTGCCGCGCGGTGGCGTCTGCGGGGTGCCGGTGGCGGGCGGGTGCGGGTTGTCCTGGGCTGGGCGCGCAGTTCCCCGCGCCCCTGGGCGGGGCCGTTGCCATGCCCCTCTGAGACCGCGCCGGCGGCAGAAAGTGTCCTGCAAAGTCTTCCGCAAAAGCTTGCAAGGCTGTTAACTTCCTGCCAGCCCGGCAGCCGTCGATGGGACGGACGGTACAGCGGGTCCATCCCTCAGGAGTTCACCATGCGACGTGGCATATCGATCGCCGCCGCGGTCTGCGCCCTTGCGCTCACCGCCTCCGCCTGCGGCAGCGATGACGAAGGCTCGACCGGCAAGGCGAAGGACGCCAAGGACATCTCCGGCTCCCTCACCTACTGGGACACCTCGGACGCCACGACCGAGGCGCCGGTCTACAAGAAGCTGATCGCCGAGTTCGAGGACAAGTACCCGAAGATCGACGTCAACTACGAGAACATCGAGTTCGCGTCCATCGAGCAGAAGTTCAAGTCCGCGGCGAAGACCGGCAAGGGCGCCCCCGACGTGATGCGCGCCGACGTCGGCCTGATCCCCGAGTACGCCTCGCTGCACTACATCGCCCCGCTGGACGGCACCCTCGCCCTCAAGGGCGGCACGGACGACTTCACCGAGGGCCCGCTGAACACCACGAAGTACCAGGGCAAGACGTACGGCGTTCCGTCGGTCACCGACACCCTCGCGATCCTCTACAACAAGAAGCTCTTCAAGAAGGCCGGCATCGCGAAGCCGCCCACCACCTGGGACGAGTTCATCGCGACGTCGAAGACCATCAAGAAGAAGACCGGGGTCGAGGGCACCTACCTCAACCCCGACTCCTACTTCCTGCTCCCCTTCCTCTACGGCGAGGGCACCGACCTCGCCGACCCGAAGGCGAAGAAGATCACGATCAACTCGCCGGAGGCCGTCAAGGCCGTCACCACGGCGAAGAAGGTCTACGACCAGGCCTCGGCGAAGGTCGACTTCGCCAACGCCTACGACAACATGCAGACCTCGTTCAAGAACGGCGAGGTCGCCATGCTCATCCAGGGCCCCTGGTCGGTCACCGACGACCTGTCGGGCAAGGCCTTCAAGGGCGACGAGGACAACCTCGGCTTCGCCCCGGTCCCGGCCGGCTCCACCGGCAAGCCGCAGGCCCCCACCGGCGGCCACGACCTCACCGTCTACCAGGGCTCGGAGAACCTGGACGCCGCCTACCTCTTCACGCGGTTCATGACCTCGTCCAAGAGCCAGCAGAAGATCGCCGCCGAGACCGCGACGCTGCCGACCCGCGAGTCCGCGTACACCCCCGAGGTCACCAAGGACGCCCGCATCAAGGGCTTCCACCCGATCATGAAGACCGCGCGGCCGCGCGTGGCGCTCCCCCAGGTCGGCAGCCTCTTCACGCCGCTGGTGCAGCAGTACACGAAGATCCTCCAGGGTGACGTCTCCGTGAAGTCCGGCCTCGACGCGGCCGCCGAGGACTTCAAGAAGCTGCTCCCCGGCTACACCATCGGCAGCTAGGGCAGGCAGAGTTGATCACCGCGCTTCGCCACTCCTCGCAGAAGTACTGGTACGCGTGGGCGATGGTGGCTCCGGTCGTCATCGTCCTCGCGGTGCTGGTCCTGTATCCGCTGGGCTACGGCTTCTACCTCTCGCTCACCGACGCCAACGAGGCGAACGTGGCGCGGGACATCGGGGCCTTCCACGCCCCGGCGACGTACAAGATGGTCGGGCTCGACAACTACTGGTCGATCCTCTCGGGCGCGGACGGCGATTTCTATCCGCGCCTGACCTGGACGATCGTCTGGACGGTCTCCTGCGTCGCCCTGCACATCGCCATCGGCATGGGCCTCGCGCTCCTGCTCAACCGCAAGATGCGCGCCAAGCTCCTCTACCGCGCCCTGCTGATCCTGCCGTGGGCGGTACCCGCCTTCGTCGGCGTCTTCGCCTGGCGCCTGATGCTCAACTCGCAGTACGGCGTCTTCAACGAGATGATCACGGCCGTCGGCCTGCCCGCCCAGAACTGGCTGGCCACGCCGCTCGCCCAGAAGATCGCCGTCATCATGGTGAACGTCTGGATCGGCGTCCCCTTCAACATGGTGGCGCTCCTCGGCGGCCTCCAGTCCATCCCCAAGGAGCTGTACGAGGCCTCGGAGATGGACGGCGCCTCCCCCTGGCAGCGCTTCGTGAACGTCACGCTGCCCGGTCTGCGCCCGGTCACCAACACCGTGGTGCTGCTCGGCTGCATCTGGACGTTCAACATGTTCGCGGTGATCTACCTGCTGCTCGGCCAGAACACCACCGGCGAGGCGGACATCCTCGTGACCTTCGCCTTCCGCAAGGCGTTCACCGGAGTGTCCGACTACTCCGGCGCCGCCACCTACGGAATCGTGATCCTCGCCCTCCTCCTCGCCTTCTCGACCTTCTACCGCCGCCGCCAGCTCAAGACCGAGCAGGCCTGAGGGGGCCCGTCACCATGACCTCAGCAACCACCCACTCACCTGCTCCCACCGGGGCCCTCGCCGAGACCGCGGACGGGCCGCCCGCGAAGAAGGTCCGCGGCCGCGAGGAGCGCTCGCCGCTCGCCTCCGTCGCGCTGCACGGCACGCTGATCGTGGCCAGCCTGATCGCCGCCTTCCCCGTCGTGTGGATCTTCTTCATCTCGCTCGGCCCGAAGACGGCCTGGCAGAGCCCCGGCGAGGTGCTCGGCAACCTGAGCCTGGACAACTACGCCAAGGTCCTCACCGACACCGACTTCCCGCAGTGGTTCGGCGCCTCGGTGATCGTCGCGGGCGGCACCACCCTGCTCGGCGTGTTCCTCGCGGCGACGGCGGGCTACGCGGTGTCCCGGATGCGGTTCCCCGGCCACCGGCAGCTGATGTGGTCCTTCCTGGTCACCCAGATGTTCCCGATGGCCGTCCTGATCGTGCCGCTCTACGAACTCCTGGCCCGCTTCGACCTGATCGACAACTACCTGGGGCTCATCCTCACGTACGCGACGACCGCGGTCCCGTTCTGCGCGTGGATGATGAAGGGCTACTTCGACACCATCCCGCACGAGATCGACGAGGCGGGACGCGTCGACGGGCTCACCCCCTTCGGCACCTTCTGGCGGCTCATCGTGCCGCTCGCCAAGCCGGGCCTCGCGGTGACGGCGTTCTACAGCTTCCTCACCGCCTGGGGAGAGGTGGCGTACGCCTCCCAGTTCATGGGCGCCGACCATTACACCCTCGCTGTCGGAATCCGTACCTTCGCCACCGAATCCCGGGCAGACTGGGCCATGATGACCGCCGCCTCGGTGATCATCCTGGTGCCGGCGACGCTCGTCTTCCTCCTGGTCCAGCGCAACCTGGTGTCGGGCCTGACGGCCGGCGGCACCAAGTCCTGACCCGCTACGCCACCGTCAACTCCCGCACTCCTAAGGGACTTCATGACCCAGCACGTCACCGCCGCGCCCGCCCACACCGACTCCGTGCCGAGCCGGGAGTGGTGGCGCGACGCGGTCATCTACCAGGTCTACCCGCGCAGCTTCGCCGACGGCAACGGCGACGGCATGGGCGACCTGCCCGGAGTCCGGGCGCGCCTGCCGCACCTGCGCGACCTGGGCGTGGACGCCGTCTGGCTCTCCCCCTTCTACGCCTCGCCACAGGCCGACGCCGGCTACGACGTGGCGGACTACCGCGCGGTCGACCCCATGTTCGGCACCCTCACCGACGCCGACGACCTCGTACGGGAGGCGCACTCGCTGGGCCTGCGCGTCATCGTCGACCTGGTGCCCAACCACTGCTCCGACCAGCACGAGTGGTTCAAGCAGGCGCTGCGCGAGGGCCCGGGATCGCCGCTGCGCGACCGCTTCCACTTCCGCCCCGGCAAGGGCGACGACGGTGAACTGCCGCCCAACGACTGGGAGTCCATCTTCGGCGGCCCGGCCTGGACGCGCGTCGAGGACGGCTCCTGGTACCTGCACCTCTTCGCGCCCGAGCAGCCCGACTTCAACTGGGACCACCCGGCCGTCAAGGACGAGTTCCGCTCCATCCTGCGCTTCTGGCTCGACCTCGGCATCGACGGCTTCCGCATCGACGTCGCGCACGGCCTGGTCAAAGCGGCGGGCCTGCCGGACATCGGCCACGAGGAGCAGGTCAAGCTGCTCGGCAGCCAGGCCGTGCCCTACTTCGACCAGGACGGCGTGCACGAGATCTACCGCGACTGGCGCAAGATCCTCGACGAGTACACGCGCGAGGACGGCACCGAGCGCATCGCCGTCGCCGAGGCGTGGACGCCCACCGTCGAGCGCAGCGCCCTGTACCTGCGCCCCGACGAGCTGCACCAGGCGTTCAACTTCGAGTACCTGACGACCGAGTGGGACGCCGAGGCGCTGCGCGCCGTCATCGACCGCTCGCTGGCCGCGATGAACTCCGTGGACGCGCCCGCCACCTGGGTGCTCTCCAACCACGACGTCGTACGCCACTCCACGCGCTTCGCCGACGGCGACGAGGCCCGCGGCCTGCGCCGGGCGCGGGCGGCGACGCTGCTGATGCTGGCGCTGCCCGGCTCCGCGTACATCTACCAGGGCGAGGAGCTGGGCCTGCCCGAGGTCACCGATCTGCCGGACGAGGTGCGCCAGGACCCGGCGTTCTTCCGTTCGACGGGGCAGGAGGGCACGCGGGACGGCTGCCGGGTGCCGCTGCCGTGGTCCGGTGAGCGCGCGCCGTTCGGCTTCGGTCCGGTGGAGGGCGGCCCGAGCTGGCTGCCGCAGCCGCCGTCGTGGCGGGATCTGACGGTGGCGGCGCAGACCGGCGACCCCACGTCGACGCTGGAGTTCTACCGCTCCGCGCTCGCCGTGCGCCGCGAGCACCCGGCGCTGGGCGCGGGCCGCGGCGTCGAGTGGCTGGACGCCCCCGAGGGCGTGCTGGCCTTCCGCCGCACCTGCGCCGGGTCGGCGTTCGTCTGCACGGTGAACCTCACCGGCTCCCCCGTCACGCTGCCCACCCCCGGCACCCTGCTCCTCACGAGCGCGGACGTGACGCCGGGCGCCGACGAGACCGTGGTGCCGGCCGACGCAACGCTGTGGTGGGCAGCCTGAGATGCGACCGGTACAGTCCAATCCTGTGACCGCACGGCTAGCCGACATCGCAGCCCAGGCGGGGGTCAGCGAAGCGACAGTAAGCCGCGTGCTCAACGGCAAGCCGGGCGTCGCGGCGGCCACCCGTCAATCCGTGCTCGCCGCACTCGACGTACTGGGCTACGAACGCCCCGTGCGGCTGCGCCGGCGCAGTGCGGGCCTGGTCGGGCTGATCACGCCGGAGCTGGAGAACCCCATATTCCCCGCGCTCGCCCAGGTCATCGGGCAGGCCCTTACCCGGCAGGGGTACACGCCGGTCCTCGCGACGCAGACCCCCGGCGGCTCCACCGAGGACGAGCTGACCGAGATGCTGGTCGACCGCGGGGTGGCGGGCATCATCTTCGTCTCGGGGCTGCACGCGGACACCTCCGCCGACATGCAGCGCTACGAACAGCTGCGGGCGCAGGGCGTGCCGTTCGTCCTGGTGGACGGCTTCTCGCCCAAGGTGCAGGCACCGTTCATCTCCCCGGACGACCGCGCGGCGATGCGCCTGGCGGTCACGCACCTGGTCTCCCTCGGCCATACGCGCATAGGGCTGGCGCTGGGCCCCAAGCGGTTCGTGCCGGTCCAGCGGAAGATCGAGGGCTTCGTACGCACGATGCAGGACCAGCTGCACCTGACGCCGGAGGAAATCGAGGCGGAGCTGGTCCAGCACTCCCTCTACACCCTGGAGGGCGGCCAGGCGGCGGCCGCGGCGCTGATGGACCGCGGCTGCACGGCGATCGCGTGCGCCAGCGACATGATGGCGCTCGGCGCGATACGGGCGGCGCGCCAGCGCGGCCTGGAGGTGCCGGACGACGTCTCGGTCGTCGGCTTCGACGACTCGCCGCTGATCGCGTTCACCGATCCACCGCTGACCACGGTGCGCAAGCCGGTGCCCGCGATGGGGCAGGCGGCGGTGCGTACACTCCTGGAGGAGATCGGCGGGACCCCCGCCCCGCACAGCGAGTTCGTCTTCATGCCGGAGCTGGTGGTTCGCGGTTCAACCGCTTCCGCCCCCAGGCGCCCCTAGGGGCTCCCCGGGTCGTGGCCTCGTCCTTCCGGCGGAGAGAATGCGGTCCGGACCCGACCGGGGGATGATCGGTCGGAGGACGGGGATCTGGCAGACTCTGGCCTATGGGTGAGACGACCGTGACAACACTTGAGGGCCGACAGGCGCCCACCGCTTCACCCATCGCGGGCGAGGAGGACGACCGCAATGGGCGGAATGTCCTGCGTCGCCTGCGGGCTCCCCGTCGGCCCCGGCTGTGGTTCGAGATCCTGCTGATCGCGGTGAGTTACTGGACGTACTCCCTGATCCGCAACGCCGTACCGGAGCAGAAGGCGCAGGCCCTGCGCAACGCCGACTGGATCTGGCGCGTCGAGCAGGATCTCGGGATAGCCGTCGAGCGGGGCGTCAACCACGCCGTTGACTCGGTGACATGGCTCATCGTCGGCATGAACTACTACTACGCCACACTGCACTTCGTGGTGACCCTCGGCGTCCTGGTGTGGCTGTTCCGGTGGCATCCCGGGCGGTACGCGGCCACGCGGCTCGTCCTCTTCGCGACGACGGCGGTGGCCCTGGTCGGCTACTACCTGTACCCCCTGGCGCCGCCCCGCCTGATGAACGGCACCACCTTCATCGACACGGTCCTGGTCCACCACACGTGGGGCTCCATGGCCTCCGGCGACCTGAAGACCATGTCGAACCAGTACGCGGCGATGCCGTCGATGCACATCGGCTGGTCCCTGTGGTGCGGCCTGACGATCTTCGCCCTCGCCTCGGTGCCGTGGGCCAAGGTGCTGGGCCTGCTCTACCCCGCGACGACGCTCGTGGTGATCGTGGCAACGGCCAACCACTTCTGGCTGGACGCGGTGGGCGGCATGCTCTGCCTGGCCTTCGGCCTCACGGTCACCCGCCTCTGGTACGGCGCACTGCCGCACGCGCTGCCGCGCGGGGTGGATGCGCTGCCGGTCAAGGTCTAGCGCCCCCTAAGGGGCGCGAGGAACCGCGCGAGCAACCACACCCCCACCCGCACCCCCGCACAGACCACCGCCCCGTAAGGGGCGCGAGGAACTGCGCGAGCAACCACACCCCCACCCGCACCCGCCGCCACACCACACCCGGCAAACGCCCGGGCGGGGAGCCCGCCGCAGGCGAAGAGGACCGCCTCCGCTACAGCGCGAGCCATCACCCCCGCACGGACCACCACCCCGTAAGGGGCGCGAGGAACTGCGCGAGCAACCACACCCCCACCCGCACCCGCCGCCACACCGCACCCGGCAGACGCCCACGCGGCGAGCCCGCCGCAGGCGAAAGAGCCCGCGCCAAGGCTTCCGGGCACCCCCTCCCCGCTCAAACCCCCGGTGGGCGACCCGCCCACCCATCACCGTGAGGAACACCGGCGCCACCCCCACCTCATCCGCCGGCGCCACACCACCGGATCGAGCCCGAACGCCGTGAGACCCGCTCGGCACCCGGCCGCGCCCCGCGCGCGGTCGACGGCCCACCCCCCGAGCCGCTGGGCGCCGCGCAGCGCGGTACGGAGCGCGTCGAGATCGCGTACGGCGGTCAGATCGAGCCCTGTGGTGGCACCGGCGAGGTCGATCAGCTCGGTGCGGGGCACCGGCGCGACGACGGTGCGCGGGACGCCCTCCTCATGGCTGATCCGGCGGAAGCAGCAGGGCACGGCGACGGCGGCGAGCAGCCGGCCCCCGGGTCCGGCGGCAGTACGAACGGGCGGTGACGCTGCTCCTGGCCGCCGGGTTCGCCCTCGCGGACGTCATGCCGCTGACCATCGCCCGGGAGAAGGCGACGCCCGCGCCGGCACGGGCGCTGGACGCCGTGCCGCTCGGCCGCGCCGACCGGGCCTTCGAGCCGGCGCACACGGGGGTTCCTCGCCCCTGCGCGGGGGACGCTGGCGGGGTGGCACGGGCCGGGCGGCGGTCCGCGGCGGCCGTCCCGGGGACCGGCAAGGGCGGCCCGGTCCCCGAGCTGACGCACACCCGCCCTACGCCCCGTAGAACCGCTCCTCCACCACCGCCCGCGCCCGGCGCGTGATCCGCCGGTAGTCGTCCAGCATGTCGCCGACGTGGCCCGCGTCGTAGCCCAGGTACCGGCCCACCGCCGCCAGTTCACGCCCCCCGGAGGGAAACGTGTCGCCCGCCCTGCCGCGTACCAGCATCACCGCGTTGCGTACGCGCGTCGCGAGGACCCAGGCCTCGTCCAGGGTCGCCGCGTCCTGGGCCGGGATCAGGCCCGCGGCGCAGGCGGCGGCCAGGGCCTCGCGGGTGCGGGTCGTGCGCAGGCCGGGCTCGGCCCAGCCGTGCCGCAACTGGAGGAGCTGGACGGTCCATTCGACGTCGGAGAGGCCGCCGCGGCCCAGCTTGGTGTGGAGCGTCGGGTCGGCGCCACGCGGCATCCGCTCCGCCTCCATGCGGGCCTTCAGGCGGCGGATCTCGCGGACCGCGTCCTCGCCGAGGCCCTCCGCGGGGTAGCGCAGCGGGGAGATCAGGTCGATGAAGGCGCGGCCCAGCTCCTCGTCGCCCGCGACCGGTTCGGCGCGCAGCAGCGCCTGGGACTCCCATACGAGGGACCAGCGGCGGTAGTAGGCCTCGTACGAGCCCAGCGTGCGCACCAGCGGGCCGCTCCTGCCCTCCGGGCGCAGGTCGGCGTCGACCACCAACGGCGGGTCGGCGGAGGGCAGTTGGAGCAGGCGGCGCATCTCGGAGACCACCTTCGCCGCCGCCTTCGCCGCCTCCTGCTCGTCGGCGCCCTCGCGCGGCTCGTGCACGAACAGGACGTCCGCGTCCGAGCCGTAGGCCAGCTCGTGGCCGCCGAAGCGGCCCATGCCGATGACCGCGAACCGGGTCGGGAGCGTGTCGCCCCAGCCGTCGCGGACCACCGCGCGCAGCGTGCCCGCGATGGTGGCGGCGGTCAGGTCGGAGATCGCGTCGCCCACCCGGTCCACCAGCGCGCCGGGGTCGGCCTCGGCGGGGCTGTCCTCCGTGCCGTACGAGCCGATGATGTCCCCCGCGGCGGTGCGGAACAGCTCGCGGCGGCGCACCCCGCGCGCCGCCGTCACGGCCTGCTCGGCGCCGTCCGCGCGGCGCACCGCCGCCAGGATCTCCTGTTCCAGGTGGGCGCGGCCGCGCGGCACGAGACCGCGCTCGTCGCCGAGGAGGGCGACCGCCTCGGGGGCGCGCAGGAGCAGGTCGGGGGCGAGGCGGCCGGCGGAGAGGACCCGGGCGAGGTTCTCCGCCGCGGCCCCCTCGTCGCGCAGCAGCCGCAGGTACCAGGGGGTCTTGCCGAGCGCGTCGGAGACCTGGCGGAAGTTGAGCAGGCCCGCGTCGGGGTCCGCGGAGTCCGCGAACCAGCCGAGGAGGACGGGCAGCAGCGTGCGCTGGATGGCCGCCTTGCGGGAGACGCCCGAGGCGAGCGCCTCCAGGTGGCGCAGGGCGCCGCTCGGATCCGCGTAGCCGAGCGCGACGAGCCGTTCGCGGGCCGCCTCCGTGCTCAGCCTGGCCTCGCCGGGCGCGAGTTGGGCGACCGCGTCGAGCAGCGGGCGGTAGAACAGCTTCTCGTGCAGGCGGCGTACGACGGAGGTGTGCCGCTTCCACGCGCGGTGCAGCTCGGTGATCGGCTCCGTGCGCATCCCCAGGGAGCGGCCGATGCGCCGCAGGTCCGCGTCGTCCTCGGGCACCAGATGCGTGCGGCGCAGCTTGTACAGCTGGATGCGGTGTTCCAGGGAGCGCAGGAAGCGGTACGCGTCGTCGAGCTGGGCGGCGTCCACCCGGCCGACGTAGCCGCCCGCGCCGAGCGCGTCCAGGGCGGCGAGCGTGGACCCGCTGCGGATCGAGGCGTCGCTGCGCCCGTGCACCAGCTGGAGCATCTGGACGGCGAACTCGACATCCCGCAGTCCGCCGGGCCCGAGCTTCAGCTCCCGTTCCACCTCCCCCGCCGGGATGTTCTCGACGACCCTGCGGCGCATCTTCTGCACGTCGGCCACGAAGTTCTCGCGCTCGGCGGCATGCCAGACCAACGGTGCGAGCGTGGCGACGTACTCCTCGCCGAGCGCCAGGTCGCCCGCGACGGGGCGGGCCTTGAGCAGCGCCTGGAACTCCCATGTCTTCGCCCAGCGCTGGTAGTAGGCGAGGTGGCTGGAGAGGGTCCGCACCAGCGGGCCGTTCCTGCCCTCGGGGCGGAGGTTGGCGTCGACGGGCCAGATGGTGCCCTCGACGTTCGTCTCGGAGCAGATCCGCATCATGTGCGAGGCGAGCCGGGTCGCGGCGCGCAGCGCCTTGCCCTCGTCGGCGCCCGCCGCGCTCGCCCCGCCTTCAGTGGGCTCGGCGACGAAGATGACGTCGACGTCGGAGACGTAGTTCAGCTCGTGGCCGCCGCACTTGCCCATGGCGATGACCGCGAGCCTGCACTGCGCGGCGTCGCCGGGGGCCGCCGCGCGGGCCATGGCGAGCGCCGCGCGCAGCGTCGCCGTCGCGAGGTCCGCCAGCTCGGACGCCACCTCGGCGACATCGGTGGTGCCGCACACGTCGCGGGCCGCGATGGCCAGCAGGCAGCGGCGGTAGGCGACGCGCAGCGACACCGGGTCGGTGGCGTCGGCGAGGCCCCGCTCGAAGTCCGCCACGCCGGGGTGCAGGTCGGCCGACTCGTACGTGGCGAGGGCCCGCCAGTCGCGGGGGTGGCGGGCGAGGTGGTCGGCGAGCGCCTCGGAGGCGCCCATCACCCCGAGCAGGCGGTCGCGCAGCGGCTTGGCGGTGACGAGGGTGTCGAGCAGTTCGCGCCGTCCGGCCTCGTCCTCCTGCGCCTCCACGAGACGGACGAGCCCGAACAGCGCCAGGTCGGGGTCGGCGGTGGCGCTCAGCGCGTCCAGGAGCAGCGGGTCGGAGCGGACGGCGGTCAGCTCCGGGGCGTCAAGGAGCCGCTCCGCGGCGGACGGGTCGGTGAAACCGTGCCGCAGCAGCCGCGTGAACGTACTGCTTCTGCGGCCTTGCGGCAGCGTCATGGTCTCGCGCCTCCGTTCGATCACTCCTGGGCCCGAGCCTACGGCCTCTCCGCCGCGTTCCGCCCCCGTGGGCCCGCCGCGCCTGATGTACTGCCGGGCATGGAATACACGCTCGAAGTGATCCCCCTGCCGGTGAGCGACATCGACCGGTCCAGAGACTTCTACCGCGACAAGCTCGGCTTCCACGTCGACATCGACGCCGAGGTGATGCCGGGCCTGCGCATCGTCCAGCTGACGCCGCCCGGTTCGGGCTGCTCCATCGCGCTCTCCGACACCCTCTGGGACACGATGGACGGCCCGGCGCCGGCTCCGGGCTCCTACCAGGGCCTCCAGCTGTGCGTGGCCGACGCGAAGGCCGCCCACGCGGAGCTGACCGCGCGCGGCCTGGACGTCACGGAGCCGGTGCAGCACGCGCCGCAGGACGGCGGCACGTTCATGTACTTCACGGACCCGGACGGCAACGGCTGGGCGATCCAGGAGTACCGGGTGCGCGCGGCCACGCCGCTGCGGGAGGCGATCGTCGGCGCGCCGTAGGGAGCGGCGCCCCAAGAGGCCTCGGGGGGCTATCCGTAGCCCCCCGAGGCCGGCGGGAGGCCGGGCGGCGGCTCTCCAGTCGGGCCGATCTCCGGCCGAGAGAAGTTCCCGCTCCGCAAAGAGACACCTCTGAGGAGGAAAAGCAGGTTGCGGACCGCGTTGGGAAGGTCTTCCGTCTCGGGATAGTAGAGGGCCGTCTCGAAATCCGTCAGAAGGCTGTCCAGGTCTTCGTCCTTCGCCCTTTCGGACGTCTCGATCAATTTGCTCAGACGGTCATCCATGCCGTGCTCCCGCAGCATCATGATCACGTTCTCGGCATCTTCCCTCACGAGTCCGTTCAGGCCCCTGGTCAGGTAGTCCCCCCAGTCTTCCGCCATCTCCCTCTCCGGAAATTCCAGCCCCCTCGTGCCGGTCAGCACCTTGAGCATCCAGAGCAGAAAGGTGAGAGCCTGGCGGCGGGCCGCGATCATTTTCCGCGTACTGTGCCGAGCCGTGGCCACGCCGTAATCGAGGGCCAGGGAAGCACCGGAACCCGCCATGGCGAGGCCCAGCGTTTCGTACCAGTCGTTGTGGAACCCGAGGGCGCTCAGTGTCGCGCCCGCGGCTCCGGCCGTGGCACTGCGCAGACCCGCGCTTCTGTTGTGGAGCTTCGCCTGGATCTGCGCTTCGGTCAGACCGACGTCGATGTGGTGCAGCATCGCGTCACGCGCATGGTTCTGCGCGTCCGACAGCGGCCCGGACGCGTCGTTGAGCACGGTCGCGGTGGCCTGCTGGAAGCTTCTCGCGAACGCCTCCGCGGGATCTCTCCCCCCGGGGAACTGCGCGTGCTCCAATGCCGCCATTCCTGCGTCGCTCCGGGCCGCCGTCCTCGCCCAGTCACGCAGTCTCGTCTGGAAGGAATCCCGGAGCGGTCCCCGGAAGTCGGGATACCTCATCCCCCATGTCAGGATGCGTCTCCAGAAACGGCCGAGGCCTGCGGTGAAGCCGTCACGCTCCATCGGGACCGGGGTTTTCCTGAGAAGCCGGCACAGTTTGTGCGCGGCTTCCCGGACCCGCTGGTTCTCGACATCCGGACGCTCGACCATCAACGCCTGAAGGACCGACTTGTACAGCAGATACTTGAACCACTGGCGTTGCGTCCACGTCCTGGCGCCGAACCTGGCCGCGCTATAAGCACCCGTCACAGCGCGGCCGGTGCCGCTCAGGTCTGTCACGCGCCCATCCTCCGGAAGCCGGAAGCCGGGCACGCGACTTTGTCATATCGTCACCCTTTCGGGTAGGCCGGTGGTCCGGCCCTCCCTCACAGCACCGGCAGGTTCTTCCGCAGTTCGAACGCCGTGACCTCGCTGCGGTACTCCTCCCACTCCTGCTTCTTGTTCCGGAGGAAGAAGTCGTACACGTGCTCGCCCAGCGTCTCGGCGACCAGCTCCGACTTCTCCATGAGCGCGAT
This sequence comes from Streptomyces sp. G44, assembly GCF_016905445.1. GTDB lineage: Bacteria > Actinomycetota > Actinomycetes > Streptomycetales > Streptomycetaceae > Streptomyces. The sequence continues at coordinate 11,641 of NZ_JAFEXF010000039.1, read as the reverse complement.
CGCCTCGCCGAGGTTCTGGGGGAGCGGCTCGATGCCCATCGCGCGGCGCTCGGCGTCCGAGAGCGCCCATACGTCGTCGTCGGCGCCCGGCGGGAGTTCGTAGCCCTCCTCGATGCCCTTGAGCCCGGCGGCGAGCAGGACCGCGTACGTCAGGTAGGGGTTGGCGCCCGAGTCGATCGAGCGGACCTCGACGCGCGCGGAGCCGGTCTTGCCCGGCTTGTACATGGGCACGCGGATCAGCGCGGAGCGGTTGTTGTGGCCCCAGCAGATGTACGAGGGTGCCTCGCCGCCCGCGCCCGCCGTGCGCTCGGAGCCGCCCCAGATGCGCTTGTAGGAGTTCACCCACTGGTTGGTGACCGCCGAGATCTCCGCGGCGTGCCGCAGCAGGCCCGCGATGAAGGAGCGGCCGACCTTGGAGAGCTGATATTCGGCGCCGGACTCGTAGAACGCGTTGCGGTCGCCCTCGAAGAGGGACAGGTGCGTGTGCATGCCGCTGCCGGGGTGCTCGGAGAACGGCTTCGGCATGAAGGTCGCCTGGACGCCCTGCTCCAGCGCGACCTGCTTCATGACCAGACGGAACGTCATGATGTTGTCGGCCGTGGAGAGCGCGTCCGCGTACCGGAGGTCGATCTCCTGCTGGCCCGGCGCGCCCTCGTGGTGGCTGAACTCGACCGAGATGCCCATCGATTCGAGCATCGTGATGGCCTGGCGGCGGAAGTCCATGCCCACGTTCTGCGGGGTGTGGTCGAAGTAGCCGGAGTTGTCGGCGGGCGTCGGCCGCGAGCCGTCCAGCGGCTTGTCCTTCAGGAGGAAGAACTCGATCTCGGGGTGGGTGTAGAAGGTGAAGCCGAGGTCGGAGGTCTTGGCGAGGGCGCGCTTCAGCACGTAGCGCGGGTCCGCGAAGGACGGGGAGCCGTCCGGCATCAGGATGTCGCAGAACATGCGGGCGGTGCCGGGGGCTTCCGCGCGCCAGGGCAGCACCTGGAACGTCGACGGGTCCGGCTTGGCGATCATGTCCGACTCGTACACGCGGGCGAATCCTTCGATCGCCGAGCCGTCGAAGCCGATGCCCTCGTCGAAGGCCTGCTCCAGCTCGGCCGGGGCCACGGCCACCGACTTCAGGAAGCCGAGGACGTCCGTGAACCACAGGCGTACGAACCGGATGTCGCGCTCCTCCAGCGTACGGAGCACGAATTCCTGCTGCTTGTCCATCTTCCGATTCCACCCATCCTTGCTGGTCAGACCATCCTTGCTGGTCAGGCCGCCTGCTCCCGCGCCATGTGACACGTCGGGCACACGAGCATCCCACCACGCGGTTTCGAACGCGTTGCGGGTCCGTGGCGCGTGCCGCTCTGTGCCCATAGTGCCTGCTGATGGGCCGCGCTGTAACGGCGGCGGGGGTACCACCGCCGCCATGGCTCACTGGAGGGGGGTGGGGCGCGTCTGCCGGCTCGGGTCGTCGGGGGGGGGCGGTGCGGGTTTGCCTGTCGGCTCGGATCGTCGGAGGGCGCGGCGTGCGTCTGCTGGCTCGGCTCGTCCGGGGGCGGCGGTCGCGGCTTCTGTTCGTGGGGGGTCCGGGCTCGTTTCCCGGACCGGCTGCGTTCTGGTCGCGTCTTCCGTTCGTCGGGGGGCGGGGCCGCGGCGGTATGTCCGTCCTCGCCATCTTGGCGTCGGCGCCTCGCCGCTTCGGGACCCCGCGTCGTGCCACTGTGCTCCGGGCGGACATACCGCCACGTCCCCTCGGGTCTCGCTCACCGCTGCGGACCGGTGCGCCACCGCGCCAACGCCGCCCCGCCCTACGGGACCGCAGCACCGCCGCTTGACGGGCGGGTGGTGGGGGATGTCCTTGCGGGGCGCCCGGCGGCGTTCAGGGGCAAGGCCCGGGCGCGGTGCGCCCGCTGGCGTGCGGGACCGCAGCACCGCCGCTTGACGGGCGGGTGGGTGGGGGATGTCCTTGCGGGGCGCCCGGCGGCGTTCAGGGGTCACTTCGCCCCCCCCGGCCCCCGCCGAGGGACGTCACGCCAGCCGCCCCAGCTCCTCCCGCCGCAGCCGCCCCCACAGCGCCTCCCCGGCCACGTACCGCTCGACCTCGGCCACCGCGTACTCCCCGAGCCGCCGCACCTCACTCCCCTGCGCCCCCGCGATATGCGGCGTGACGAGGACGTTCCGCAGCCCCAGCAACGCATGCCCCGCCGGCAGCGGCTCAGGATCCGTGACGTCCAGGAACGCGTCGAGACGCCCCGCCCCGCACTCCCGCGCCAACGCCTCCGTGTCGACCAGTGACCCCCGCGCCGTGTTGATGACGCAGCCGCCGTCCGGGATCAGTCCCAGCATGGCCTCGCTCAAGAGCCCCCGCGTCTCCGGAAGCTGCGGCGCGTGCACGGTGACGATGCCGCTGCCCGCGCACAGCTCCGGCAACGGGCACAGCTCCGCGCCCAGCGCCCGCGCCTCGGCGGGCGTCACATAGGGATCCGTGAGCAGGACGCGATACCCCGCGTCGGACCCCCGCAGCCCGGCGATCACCCGCCGCCCGATCCGGGACGCCCCGATGACGCCGACGGTGCACGCGTCGGCCCCGGTGCGCCCGGTGAACGGCGGCCACCCGGCCGCATACCCCGCGGCCGTCCGCAACGCCCCCTTCGCCGCGAACGTGACCGCCGCCAGCGTGAACGCCACCACGGGACCCGCGTTGGCGTCCGCCGCCGAGGAGACGACGACGCCCCGCTCCCACACCGCCTCCGTCACCATCGGCTTGACCGACCCCGCCGCGTGCACCACCGCCCGCAGCCGGGGCGCGTACGCCAGGACCTCGGGGGTAAGCGGCGGGCACTCCCACCCCGTGACCAGGATCTCCACGTCGGCGAGCACCGCCCGCGCCGCGGCATCGGTGAGCGGCCCGGACAAGGCACCCGGCGCCAACTCCACGCACGCGCCGAGCCGTTCACGCAGGTCGGGAGCGAAGACCCGGGCCGCGACGTCCGCGCCCATCGCCAGGGCCGCGACCGGCGGACCACCGGCCCGCTCCGCCTGCTGTGCCTGATCTGCCACGCGTGACCGTCCCTCGTAGTAACCGGTTACCCATCAGCGCCTGGAGGCTAGGACCAAGGGGTGAGACCGGTCAAGAGACGTACCGCCAAAGGGGGTTGACCGAGAACAGTAACCGCTTTAGATTCCGGGCACCTTATTCCGACGACGGAGGAGTTGCCGTGCCGACGGTGACGAAGGACCGGGCGGAAACCGAGGCGGCGAAGCCGCCCGGCAGGCATGACAACGGGACGAGTAAGGCGATATCAGGCCACGGCGAGCTGTGGAAACGGTTTCGGCGCACCCGCTTCCTGGTCCTCCTCATGGCGCCGGGACTGGCGTACTTCCTGGTCTTCCACTACGGCGCCTTCATCGCCAACGCGGTGGCCTTCAAGGAGTACGTCCCCTTCGACGGCCTGTGGGCCAGCCCCTGGGTCGGCACCGCGAACTTCGAGCGGATGTTCGGCGATCCGGACTTCTGGCACGCGACGTGGAACACCCTGTTCATCGCCGTGCTCCAGCTCGTCTTCTTCTTCCCCGCACCGCTCGCTCTCGCCCTGCTCCTGCACAGCCTGACCTCGGACCTGCTGCGCCGCTTCACGCAGTCCGTGATCTATCTGCCGCACTTCCTGTCGTGGGTCGTCGTGGTCGCCCTCTTCCAGCAAGTGCTCAGCGACACGGGCCTGCTGAACACCTTCCTGAGCGACGCCGGGCTGCACACCGTCGACATCATCGGCAACCCGGACGCCTACAAGCCGCTCGTCGTGTTCGAGGTGATCTGGAAGGACGCCGGGTGGGGGACCATCATCTTCCTCGCCGCGCTCATGCAGGTCGACGAGCAGTTGTACGAGGCGTCGGCGATCGACGGGGCCGGTCCGTGGCGCCGCTTCTGGCACGTGACGCTGCCCGGCATCCGGCCCATCGTCGTCCTGCTGCTGATCATGCGGCTCGGCGACATCCTCTCCGTCGGCTTCGAACAGATGCTGCTGCAACGGCAGTCGGTCGGCCCGGAGGTCGGTGAGGTCCTCGACACCTTCGTGTTCTGGCAGGGCATCGTCGGCGGTGACACCGGATACGCGGCGGCCGCCGGTCTCTTCAAGGGCGTCGTCGGCGCGGCGCTCGTCTTCGCCGCCAACCGGATCGCCCACCGGCTCGGCGAGCAGGGGGTCTACAAGTGAGCCGCGCCCCGAAGCAGCAGGCCCGCGCCGACCGGAGCGCTCGGCCCGCCTGGATGGAGGAGCCGCGGTTCGCGACCAAGGCCGCCAAGGCCGTCGCGGTCGTGATCGTGCTCGGGCTCGTCCTGATCCCCTTCGTCGTCATCGTCTCGACCTCGCTGGCCTCCAACCGCGAGGTCGTGGACAACGGCGGCTGGGTGCTGTGGCCGAGCGACCCGACGCTGCGCGCCTACCGCACCATCCTCAGCGGCGGCATCGTCACCAAGGCGCTGGGCGTGAGCGTGGCCCTCACCGTCGCGGGCACGCTGTTCTCCCTGGCGTGCACCACCTTCCTCGCCTACGCCCTCGCCCGCCCCGGCGTCTTCGGCGGCAGGCCCGTCCTGCTGCTCATCCTCTTCACGTTCCTCTTCCCGCCCGGCATGATCCCCGCGTTCCTGCTGGTCAAAGGCATGGGGATGCTGGACACGTATGCCGCGCTCGTCGCCCCCGTACTCATCAACGTCTTCAATCTGATCGTGCTGCGCGGCTTCTTCCAGGGCATTCCGGAGGAGCTGTACGAGGCGGCCCGGCTCGACGGCGCCGGAGACTGGCACATCCTGTGGCGCATCGTGCTCCCGCTCTCCAGGGCCGCCCTCGCCGTGGTCTCCCTCTTCTACGCGGTGAGCTACTGGAACGCCTGGTTCCATGCCTCGATCTACATGGAGTCGGACCACTGGCCGCTCTCCCAGGTGCTCCGTACGTACGTCATCGGCGGCTCGCAGATCGCCGACACGGGCCTGAGCGAGGCCGGGATGGTCTCCGCCCCGCAGACGACGCAGATGGCCGTCCTGGTGATCGCCACCGTGCCGGTCCTGCTCGTCTACCCCTTCCTCCAGAGGTACTTCACCAAGGGCGTGCTCACCGGCGCCATCAAGAGCTGACCCCCGTGTTCACCGTCGTACAGAAGGGCTCATCCCTGTGTCCGGATCCTCGATGTCACGGCGCACCCTGCTGCGCTCCATGGCCGTCGGCGGCGCCGCCGTGGCCGCCCCGTCCGTCCTCACCGCCTGCTCGACCGGCGCCGGCGGCGGCAACGTCTCCAACGCGGGCAAGAAGGCGGTGCCCTGGCCCGCGTACACACCCGCCGACGGCCCCGCCCCCGACCTGGCGCCGACCGAGGAGGGCGTCCAGGCCGGGTACACGAAGTACCCCGAGAAGCTCGTCCGGGCGACGACCGAGAAGCCGGGCGACGGCAAGCAGCGGATCAAGGTCCTGACCATCACCTACGGCACGCCTCCGAAGCCGGTCGGCCGCAACGCGTACTGGCAGGCGGTGAACGACGCCCTGGGCGTGGAGATCGAGTTCACCGTCGTGCCCGACGCGGATTTCCGCGCCAAGATGGCCACGCTGATGTCGGGCGACGACCTGCCCGACATGATCAACTTCGGTGGCGGGTACGTGCTGCCCAGGGAGTCGCAGTTCGTGAAGGCGCGCTGCGCCGACCTGAGCGAGCACCTGTCCGGCGACGCCGTCCAGGACTACCCCCACCTCGCCGGCATCCCGACGTACGCGTGGGAGGGCATGGGCCGCATCGCCGGGCGCATCTACGGAGTGCCGGTCGAGCGCGCCAAGGTGCAGGGCGCCATGTTCATCGACCGCGAGGCCTTCGACAGGGCCGGCTACCGGCCCGGCATGTCCGCCCCCGACTTCCGCGCGATGGCGAAGGAGGCCACCGGGGGCAGGCGGTTCGCCCTCGGCGCGTCCACGGTGGGCTGCTTCGGCCACCTCTACCACGCGATGTGGCACGGCGCGCCCAACCAGTGGCGGATCAAGGACGGCAAGGTCACCGACATGTACGGGACCGACGCGTTCAAGGCCGCCCTGGAGTACATGGCCCGGCTGCGCCAGGACGGCTCGTACAACCCCGACGCCACCTCGATCTCCCAGGTGGACCTGAAGACGCAGTTCCACAACGGCACGGTCCGCTCGATGACGGACGGCTGGGGCGCCGCCGTCTCCAACGCCCAGGGGATCAAGGGCGAGTTCACGCTCGACGTCGCCGAGCCGTACACGGTCAGCGGAGTCGGCGGGGGAACCCCCGTCTACCAGCAGAATCGCGGCTGCTTCGGCTACACCGTCATCAAGAAGGCCTCCAAGGAGCGCGTCAGGCTGATGCTGCGCGTACTGAACTGGCTCGCCTCGCCGTTCGGCACCAAGGAGTACGAGCTGACGCACTACGGCGTCGAGGGCACCCACTTCCGGTACGACAAGGCGGGCGACCCGGTCGCCACCGGGCTGGGCCTCGTCGACTCCCGCACCAACCTGCCCTTCCCCTACCTCATGGACGCGCCCCAGCCGCTGTACTGCCCGGGCTTCCCCGACCTCACGAAACGGCTGCACGCCTGGCAGCGGAAGGTCGTGCCGCTGCTGGTCCCGGACGACCACTGGGGCCTGATGTCGGACACATACAACCGGCAGAGCGCCACGATGGACCAGATCATCACGGACGGCGTCACGGCGGTCGTCGCCGGGCGCAAGAAGCTCTCCGACTGGGACGGCGTCTACAAGAAGTGGCGCTCCCAGGGCGGCGAGCGGTCCGCCGAGGAGTTCCTGGAGGAGTACGAGGCCGCGCACTGAACCGGGGGCGGGGCGCGGGATGATGGGTCCGGGGCGGCGAGGGCGCCGGATGGTCGCCAGGCGAGGGAGACACATGGGAGAGCGGGTCACCATCCGCGACGTGGCCGCGCGCGCGGGCGTGTCGGTGGCGACCGTCTCGCGGGTCCTGGCGGGCAACTACCCGACGTCCACGGCCTCGCGCGCGAAGGTGCTGCGGGCCGTCAAGGACCTGGACTACGTCGCCAACGCGCACGCGCGCGCGTTGGCGGGCGCCGGGCGCAAGACGATAGCCGTGCTCATGCTGGACGTGGTGGGCGCCTTCTACGCGCAGGTCGCCCAGGGCGTGGAGATGGAGGCCGCCCAGCACGGCCGGCTCACCCTCGTCGCCTCCACGGGCAGCGACACGGCCCGCGAGCTGGCCCTGGTCCAGATGATGCGCGAACAGGCCGCCGAGGCCGTGGTGCTGGTGGGCGGCGTCACCCAGGACGACGAGTACCGCCGGCGGATGGCGCGCTACGCCGAGGTGCTCGCGGCGGCGGGCTCCCGGCTCGTCCTGTGCGGCCGCCCCGCGCCGGCGCACGACGTGCCCGCGCTGGTCGTCGAGTACGACAACGAGGCGGGCGCCCACGCCGTCACCAGCCACCTCCTGGGCGCCGGCCACCGGCGGATCGCCCTGATCGGCTACCAGCCGGGGAACACCACGGGCGAGGACCGCCTCGCCGGCTACCTCCGGGCGCTCGCCGACCACGGGGTGGAGCGCGACGAGGCCCTGCTCCACGGCGTCGGCTTCGGGCAGAACCACGGCTACCGGGCGATGCGGGACCTGCTGGAGCGGGCGGACGGCACACCGGACTTCACGGCGGTCTTCGCGGGCGACGACCGGGCCGCGGCGGCGGCGATCACCGCGCTGCGGGAGTACGGGCTGCGGGTGCCGCGGGACATGTCGGTGGTGGGCTACAACGACGACCCCGTGGCCGGGGACATCACTCCCGGCCTGACGACCGTCCACATCCCCGCCGAGGAGATGGGCCGCACGGCGGTGCGCCGCGCCCTGTCCGGCGCGCCGCGCACGGGCCAGGAACGGCATGTGCTGGGCACGCACATCGTCGTCCGGGAGAGTGTGCGGGCGGTGCGGGGGCCTGCGGGCGGCTGAGCGGTGGCAGTGGCTGCGGGCCACGGGGGCAGAGCGGTGCGGTGACGACGTGCCGCGGGGGCAGAGCGGTGCGGCAACCGCGGGCCGCGGGGCTGAGTGCGCAGTTCCCCGTGCCCCTGGAAGGGGCGCGCCCCTCGTCGACGGTCACGCGCCGAGGATCGCCGCCGCCACGTCCGCGGGACGGTCCCGCATCACCAGGTGTCCCGAGGGCGCGGCGATCCGGAAGGTCCCGCCGAGGCGGTCGGCCAGCCTGCGCTGGCGGGCGAGCCACTCCCCCGAGCCCCGCGCATGGGCGGCGAGCACCGTCACCGGCACCCCGCCGGGCAGCGGCGCGGCCCGCCGCAGCTGAGCCAGCTCGATCGCCACGTCGCCGTACGTCGCGTACTCCATGAGCGCCGCCCGCCACACCCGCCCGCTCCCGTACACCCCGGCCCACGGAGTCGGCGCCGCCAGCCTCCGCAGCGCGGGCCCCACCGCCCGCGGTACCCCCGCCGCGCACAGAGACGCCCCGCACGCGCGCGTGCCCGCCACCCGCGCCCCGCGAGGCACCCGCACCCGTGGCCGCTCCTCCACACTGGAGTCGACCAGGACGAGCCCCGACGTCCGCCGCGGATACAGCCGCGCGAACGCCTCCACGTGGAACCCGGCGAGCGAGTGCCCCACCACCGTCGCCCGCGCCTCGCCGGGGCCCACGGCGTCCAGCACCCGCAGGACGCGCTCCGCCTCGCCCCGCAACGTGGGCGCCACGCGCGCGTGGCCGCTCAGTCCGAGCCCGGGGCGGTCGAAGCGGACGACGGTCCGGTGCGGCGCGAGCAGCGGCACGACCGGGTCCCAGTCGAACCAGCCGAGCCCGAGCCCGGCGCTGAGCACGCACACCGGCCCGCTCCCCGTCACCTCGACGTGGTGCGGCACTCCGCCGACGCGTACGAAGGTCATCCGCGCCGCTCGGCGGGGTGCGCGGCGGCGGCCAGGGACCACGCGAGGACCACGGTCCAGACGGCGATGAACAGCACTTGGAGCCGCTGCCCGGCCCCGAGCGCCCACGCCCCGCGCCCCGCCTCGATCGCGGCGACGGAGGCCAGCGTCCAGGCGGTGGCGGCCAGTTCGAGGCCGACGAGGGCCGGGCCGGTGCGGGCCAGGGCGGGCCACTCCCCGGCACCGCGCCGCGCCGCGACGGTGAGCAGCGCCATGCCGAGCAGGGCCCCGCCCATCGCGAGGGCGCTGCTGACGGCGTGCGCGGAGTGCGTCCAGGGGACTGTGCCCGCCGCCTCCCGCGCGGCGCACGCGGCGTCGGCGGTCGGCGCGCAGCTCAGCGGCAGCCGGGAGTCGACGGCCGTGGCGGCCCCGTACAGCGCGAGTCCGGCCCAGCCCGCCGTGGTCCACCCCCGGCGCGGCGGCCGCACCAGGGCGCCCACCGCCGCCGTGAGGACGAGGAGCCCCGCCAGGAGGTCCGCGGTGCGGAAGAACGTGCCGTACGGCTGGTCCTCGGCGGCGAGTTCACTGACGTACGTCGTGAGAGGTGACAGGCCGGTCGGCAGGAACGCCTCGGCCGTCCAGGTGGTGTACAGGAGCGCGCCGAGCAGGAGGAGGCCCGAGAGGGCGGGGCGGGGCCGCCGTGGGCCGCCGGGCCGCCGTCGCGTCGGCTGTGAGCGCATGGGGGCGGCCGCCGTCGTCGAGGGGGTGCTCGGGGGGCTCATGCTAGGCCGCCGGGGGCGACGGCCGGTGGTCCGGATGGATCCACCCCGGCTTGCGGAACTTGAGGAAGGCCGCGGGCGCCAGCACGCCGAGGGCGAGCAGCCCGCCGCCGACGATCAGCAGATACCGCCACAGCGGCCCCTTGCCGAACTGGTCGGGCGGCACGAAGCCGATGGCGAGCGCGAGGACCGACGCGACGAGGCCGACGCCCGCGACGAGGGTCACGGCGGGGACCACGAAGCCGCGCGGCACGTGCGGCTGCGACTTCCGGAGCCGCACGACGGCGACGAACATCAGCAGGTAGGCGATGAGGTAGATCTGCACGGTGACGACGGAGAACATCCAGTAGGCGCTCGACACGTCGTCGCTGAAGGCGTACATGACGCCGATCAGGGTGGTGACGACGCCTTGGGCCACCATGATGTTCCGCGGGACGCCCGCCTTGTTGAACTTCTGGAGGACGGGCGGCAGATAGCCCTCCTGCCGGGACAGCGCGACGAGCCCCTTGGCGGGCCCCGCGAGCCACGTGAGCATGCCGCCGAGCGCCGCCATGACGAGCATGACGCCGACGACCTTCGTCATCCAGCCGATGTGGAAGTGGTCGAAGAACGCCTGGAAGGCCTGCATCAGTCCGGCCGTGAGGCTGAGGTCCTCCGACGGCATGACCCAGCTGATGGCCAGGGCCGGAAGGATGAAGATCAGCAGGACGAGGCCGGTGGCCAGGAAGATCGAGCGGGGGTACTCGGCCCGGGGGTGGCGCAGCGACGACACGTGGACGCCGTTCATCTCCATGCCCGCGTAGGAGAGGAAGTTGTTGACGATGAGGACGAGGCTGGCGAGGCCCGTCCAGGGCGGCAGCCAGTGGTCGGCGCTCATCGGCGCCGCGGACGCGTTGCCCTGCCCCAGGAAGACGATGCCGAGGGCGACGAGGACGACGCCGGGGACGAGGGTGCCGATGATCAGCCCGAGGGAGGAGAGCCCGGCGACGGTTCTGGTGCCCCGGCAGGTGATCCACACGCCCGTCCAGTAGATGACGACGATGACGATCGCCACGTAGAGACCGTTCTCGGCGAGGCCGGGGTCGATGACGTAGGCGAACGTCGAGGCGACGTAGGCGAGCAGGCTCGGGTAGTACGCGATGGTCATGGCGAACTGGCACCAGACGGCGACGAACCCGAGGGGCTTGCCGAGCGCCTCGCTCACCCACCGGTAGATGCCGCCCGGCCATCCGGAGGCGAGTTCGGCGCCGACGAGGGCGGTGGGGAGCAGGAAGACCACGGCGGGCAGCAGATAGAGGAAGACCGCCGCGAGTCCGTAGATGGCCATCGAGGGGGACGGGCGGAGGCTGGCCACGGACGCGGTGGTCATGAAGGCGAGCGTCACCCAGGAGATGAACTGCCGGGGGATCGCGGGGTCCGGCTCGGGGAGGGTGCCGGCGCCGGTCCGCTCCGGTTCGTCCGTAGTCGTCATGCGTTCATGATCGACGCAGGAACGGGAGACCGCATCCCCCCATACCCGGCGGGGGTAGGGTTGGCTCCATGCCGAGGACGAGGAACCGCACGGGGTACGGGCAGTTGCTGCTGCTCGCCGCGTTGCTCCTCGGGATCTTCACCATGCATACGTTGGGGCATCCCTCGGGGGAGCACGCCTCGGGGCAGCGCTCCTCGGAGCACTTCTCGGGGGAGCACTCCTTGAGCGGGGGGCAGGGAGCCGGGCATGCGGCGGTCGCCGCCGCCGCCTCGCACGCCGCCGCCGCCTCGCACGCCGGAGCGGCCGTGGACGCGGTCCGGGAGCTGCGCCCGGAACCGTCCCCTCCGGGCGGGGCGGCGGGCATGGGGACGGATCCGCTCTCCGTCTGCCTGGCGGTGCTGGGGGCCTTCACGCTCGTCCTACTGGTGCGGGCGGGGCTGTCGCGGCCGGGCGGGACCCTCGCCCCCGCCCCCGCTCCGGGGCCCCCGCCCGCCCCGCCGCCGCGGGCGCCGCCCCCGCGCGTCCCCCC
>NZ_JAFEXF010000399.1 GCF_016905445.1 Streptomyces sp. G44 | reverse complement strand
GCCCGGTGCCCCGGGTGCGCCTCCCGGCGGCGGTGTCCACCACGCCGCGACGATGCTGGCCGGTCCCGCGGTCGGCGGTCCCGGCATGCCGCCACCGCCACCGCCCGCGCCCGTACAGCCCGGTCCGCCGGGCCCGCCCGGACAGCCGTACGGCTACCCGCAGCCGCCCACCGGTCAGCCCACCGTGGGCCCCGGCTACCAGGCCGTGCTGCGCTACCGCGCGGCCGACGGCTCCGAGCAGCAGCTCATCCGCCGCTCGGCGCCGGGCACCCCGCACCCCGAGTGGCAGATCCTGCACGAGCTGCGGGCCATGAACGTGCCGCCGCAGCAGGTCCTGGAGCTCCACACCGAGCTGGAGTCCTGCGAGCTGCCGGGTGCGTACTGCGCCCGCATGATCCGCGAGACGTGGCCGCAGGCGCGGATCACGTCCATCGCCCCGTACGGCAGGGACCACGCGTCCCGTCAGCAGGGCATGCGGGAACTGCTGGCCCACCAGGGCGAGTTGCACCAGGTCGCGGACGGCCCGGCGCGTCCGGCGCCGGTACGCGCGCCGTTGCAGCAGCTGCCGCCCGCCCCGCCGATCCCGCCGGAGGGCGTGGCGCAGGAGCTGGCCGCGGCCTTCGGTCCCGGCGTCTTCCGCTTCGACCAGCGGGCGGTGTCGCGGCAGGGCGTGCCGGACATCGTGGCGCACACCCTCGTCGTGGCCGGGCTGCCCGTCGACTTCGGGCCGTTCTTCTGGGCGCAGGCCCAGCCGGGCCGGCCGGTGCCGACGCTGGCGGAGCTGGCGCAGGAGCGGGGCGTGCAGCCGGCGTCCGACGCGGGCTCGTATCTGGTGATGGGCAGCGACTTCGGGCGTGCGCTGTGCGTCCAGTACGGGACGGCGCACATCGTGGCCGTGCCGGTGGAGTCCGGGCCCGGCGGCGCTCCCGTGCCGCCGCAGTTCGTGAACACGGGCCTGCCCGAGTTCGCGCGCTGCATGGCGCTGCTCGGCCGGATGTGGCGCCTGCGGTTCGGGCTCAACCAGGAGCAGGCGGGCCGTTGGACCGTCGACTTCCAGAACCAGCTCGCGGCCCTCGACCCGGCGGCGCTGGCGTCGCCGGAGAGCTGGTGGTCGGTGCTCCTGGAGCAGATGTGGGACGGCCTGCTGTAGCGAGGCGGTCCCGGCCCGGGGGGTGACCCGGCGGCGTATGCGGGGAGGAGGCGCCCGGCCCGTGCGAGGGCCGGGCGCCTCCTCGCGTACGTGGCGGGGTGCCGATCCGTGGGGGCCTGCCGCATCCTTGACCTGGTGGCGTGGGCGGAGTGTCGCGTTATGAGCGCTTCCGTTTGATCCATCAAGATGTGCGCCAATCGCGCTGTACGCGCGAGGTACGTCGGAGAGGGGTTCCCAGGATGAGCAGCAGCGGTGCATCGTCGTCGCCGTACGGCTTCACCACCGTGCGGGGGCGCGGCTACCGTCCCCAGCAGGTGGAGGCGTACGTCGCCGGACTGTCCCGGGAACGGGACGAGGCGTGGGAGCGCGCCGCCCGCCTGACCGTCCTCGCCAAGGACATGGAGGCCGAGGCGCAGCGCCTGCGCGAGGTGGTCTCCCGGCTCGCCCCCCAGACGTACGAGACCCTCGGCGCGCGCGCCCGGCAGATCCTCGCGCTCGCCGAGGAGGAGGCCGACGCCGTGCAGGAGGCGCCGCGGGCCGGGGCGCAGGGTGCCGCCGAGGAGGCCGAGGCCGCGGGGCGCGAGGTGCGGGAG
>NZ_JAFEXF010000398.1 GCF_016905445.1 Streptomyces sp. G44 | reverse complement strand
GTGATCTGAGTGTGGCGACCCTCGCGCGGCTGATGGCGCAGGAGGAGATCACCGGGCTCCAGGTCACGGCGGGCCTGTTCCGGGTGATGGCCGAGGAGGACCCGGGCTGCTTCGCGGGAGTACGCGAAGTGATCACCGGTGGTGACGTGATCTCCCCGAGCGCGGTGCGGCGGGTGCTCGAACACTGCCCCGGCGCGGTGGTCCGGTCGACGTACGGGCCGACGGAGACCACTCTCTTCGCCAGCCAGGCCCCCTGGACGGCGGACCAGGCGATCCCGGCCCCGATTCCGGTCGGGCGGCCGCTGGACGGCATGCGGGCCTATGTGCTCGACGAGGGGCTGTCGCTGGTCCCGGAAGGGGAAGCCGGGGAGCTGTATCTCGCGGGTGCGGGTCTGGCCCGGGGGTACTTCGGGCGCCCGGACCTGACGGCGGAGCGGTTCGTCGCCGACCCCTACGGGCCTCCCGGCAGCCGTATGTACCGCACCGGCGACCTCGCCCGCTGGACCGGGGACGGCCTGCTGGACTTCGTGGGCCGGGCCGACGACCAGGTGAAGATCCGCGGGTTCCGCATCGAACTGGGCGAGATCGAAGCCGTGCTCGGCCGCTTCCCCGGACTCTCCCAGGCAGCCGTGGTCGCCCGCGAGGACCAGCCCGGCGACAAGCGGCTGGCCGCCTACATCGTCCCCGACACCACCAACTCCACCGGCACCAGCACCGACCCCGTGGACCTCCACGCTCTGCACACCCACACGGCAGGCCTCCTGCCCGAGTACATGGTCCCCGCCACCTTCACGGTCCTCGACCAGCTTCCCCTGACCACCAACGGCAAGGTCGACTACCGCGCCCTGCCCGCCCCCGACCTGCCCCCCACCGGCACCGGACGCGGCCCCCGCACCCCCCAGGAGCACACCCTCTGCCGGCTGTACGCCGAGATCCTCGGCGTCCCGGACATCGGCATCGACGACAACTTCTTCGAACTCGGCGGCCACTCCCTCCTCGCCACCCGCCTCGTCAGCCGCATCCGCACCACTCTCGGCGTCGAACTCCCCGTCCGTGCCCTCTTCGAGGCCCCCACCGTCGCCATCCTCATCGACCGGGTCGCGGAAGCGGGCTCGGCCAGGACCGCGCTGACCGCGAGGGAGCGCCCCGCCCGCATCCCGCTGTCCCCCGCGCAGAACCGCCTCTGGTTCCTCAACACACTGGAGAGGACGAGTGCCACGTACGTCCTGCCCTTCGCGGTACGGCTTTCGGGGCACCTCGACCCGGTGGCGCTGGAAGCGGCGCTCACTGATGTGATCGGCCGGCACGAGAGTCTGCGGACGGTCTTCCCGGAGGTCGACGGGCAGCCCCAGCAGCGCGTTCTGGAGCCCGGCCAGGTCCGCGTCGAGCTGCCTGTGGAGGAGGTCGAGGCGGCGGATCTGGACGAGGCGCTGCGCGCCGCCGGCGGCACCGTCTTCGACGTCACCGTCGATCCGCCGCTCCGGGCGCGTCTGTTCACCACCGGTCCGGACCGCCACGTCCTGCTCCTGGTGCAGCATCACATCGGCAGCGACGGCTGGTCGCTGGCCCCGCTGGCCCGGGACATCAGCCTCGCCTACGCCGCACGGTGCGCGGGTACGGCGCCGGTCTGGTCGCCGTTGCCGGTGCAGTACGCCGACTACACCCTGTGGCTGCACGAGCTCCTCGGCACGGAGGACGACCCCCACTCCCCGGCAAGCAGACAGCTCACCTACTGGAAGCAAGCCC
>NZ_JAFEXF010000397.1 GCF_016905445.1 Streptomyces sp. G44 | reverse complement strand
TCGTGGCGCTCGCCGCGCCGCTGCTCGCCGCCCCCGCGGGGGCCGACCCCCCCCGGCGCGCGGCGGGCGGCGAGGCCGAGCGGCGCGACGGCGTGCCCGTGCAGGTACCGGCAGCCGCCGTCCTGCCCGACCCGCTCGCCCTCCAGCGCGCCCTGCGGCCCTTGCAGCGCTACCGGCCGCCCGTGCGCCCCGTACCACGCGCCCTCGACGAGCAGGCCACGGCGGAGCGGGCCGCCGACACCGGACTCGTGGTCCCCGTCCTGCGGCACGCCCGGCGGCGCGAGGCCCGGCTCCTGCTCGTGATGGACCTCTCCACGTCGACGGTCGTGTGGGAGCAGGCCCTCGGCGAGCTGCGGCACGTGTGCGAGCGCGCCGGGGCCTTCCGCGAGGTGCAGGTGCAGTTCCTGCACGAGGGCGAGGACGGCCGCCCCGGGTACGCGGCGACGGACCGCCCCGGCACCGCCCTCCAGGACCCCGAACGCCTCAGCGACCCCACCGGCAGCAGGCTGGCCCTCGTGCTGAGCGACTGCGCGGGCCCGATGTGGCGCAGCGGCCGCATGCAGCGGCTGCTGTACCGCTGGGGCTCGCTCGCGCCGGTCGCCGTGGTGCAGCCCCTGCCCCAGCGCATGTGGCGGCGTACGCACTTACCGGCGCGGCGCGGGCGCCTGCACCGGTGCGAAGGGCCCGCGGGTCGGCTGGAGTTCGAGCCCGCGAGCGGTAGCGGTGAGCGGCGGCGCGGCATCCCCGTGCCGGTGCTCGCGCTGCGGCGCTCCTCCGTCGAAGGCTGGGCCAAGCTGGTGTCGGGCGCCACCGGGCAGTCCCTGGAGGCGGCCGCGGGCCACGCCGAGGCCGCGCACGGGCCCTCCGCGGCTCCGGTGCGGGCCCGCCAGGAGGTCGGCGGCGCCGAGCGGGTGCGGGCCTTCCGGCGCACCGCGTCACCGGCGGCCTGGCAGCTCGCCGTGTACCTCTCGGCGGTGCCGACGATCCTGCCGGTGATGCAGCTCGTGCAGCGCGCCATGCTGGCGGGCAGCGGACCCGAGGTCCTCGCGGAGGTGCTCCTCGGCGGTCTCCTCAGGCGCCGCGAACGCGAGGAGGACCCCGACGTGCTCGGCTACCGGTTCCTGGAAGGCGTGGAGGAGGAACTGCTCGGACACCTGGAGCGCGACGACGCCATGCTGCTCCAGAAGCACTGCTCGGACTATCTGGAGCGGCGGTTCGGGCGCAGCGTGCACAACTTCCCCGCCACGGCCGTGGCCCTGCTCGGCGACACCGGGGCGCCCGCGCCCACGCCTTCCGGGGCCGGTGCGGACCACCCCGGGCTGCGGGCCTTCGCCGAGGTCTCCGGAGAGGTCCTGCGGCGCTTCCTGCCGGGCGCGCGGGCGCGGCAGCGCGACCTCGGCCCGGACGGCGACCCCGAGACGCTGCGGGCGGCGGCCGGACAGGCCCGTGAGCGGTACGCGCGCGAGCGCCGGCCACATGATCTGGACCGCGCGGTGGAGCTCCTGGAGGCGGCGGCCGCGCGGTGCGGCGACGCGGTGCGGGACGGGGTGCTCAAGGAACTCGGCGAGACGCTGTTCCTCAGGTGGACCGCGCGGCACGGCGTCGCCGACCTGAGCCACGCGCTGCGCGCCGCCGCCGCCGTCCGGGAACGGTCGCCGCAGGCACGGCTGCTGCTCGGCGCGGCGCTCATCGCGACCGCCGAGGAGGTCGAGCGCTCCGGCACGGCGGCCGCCGCGCTGCCGGACGC
>NZ_JAFEXF010000396.1 GCF_016905445.1 Streptomyces sp. G44 | reverse complement strand
ATGCGCAGGTGAAGGTTCGTGGGTTCCGGGTGGAGCTGGGGGAGGTCGAGGCGGTCCTTGCCGGGCATGCGGCGGTGTCGCAGGCCGTGGTGGTGGCCCGCCAGGACGACGGTCCCGGCGACAAGCGACTGATCGGATACGTGGTGGCGGAGGGGCCGGGCGCGGAGGAGCCCCACGTAAAGCAGCCCGGTGCCGAGGGCCCCGGCTCTGAGGGTCCCAGCGCTGCGGGGCCCGACACCGAGGGACCCGGAGCAAAGGGATCCGGCGCCGGGGCGCCCGGCGCAAAGGAGTCCCACGCAAAAGAGCTCCACGCAAAGGAGCCCAGTGCCGAGGACCCCGGCGCGGAGGAGCCCAGCACTGAGGAGCTCGGACCCGAGGGATCCGGCACTGGGGAGCCCGGCACTGGGGGGCCCGGCAGTGAGGGACCCGGCACCGAGGCACCCGGCGCCAAGAAGCCCCACGTAAAGCGGCCCGGTGCCGAGGGCCTCGGCTCTGAGCGTCCCAGCGCTGCGGGGCCCGGCAGTGAGGGACCCGGCACCGAGGCACCCGGCGCCAAGAAGCCCCGCGCAAAGCAGCCCGGTGCGGAGGGCTCCGACACTGAGAGGCCCGGCGGCGAGGGGCCCAGCGCCAAGGGGCCCGGCGTCGAGGAGCCCAGCAGCGAGGGGCCCGGCACCGAGAAGCCCAGCAGCGAGGGACCCGGCGGCGAGGGGCCCGGCAGCGAGGGACCCGGCACCGAGGAGCCCGGCGCCGGGCGGCCCGCCGTGGACCCGCACAGGCGGCCCGTCGTGGACCCGCAGGAGATGCGTGCGTACGTGGCCGCCCGGCTGCCCGAGTACATGGTTCCGGCGGCCATCGTCGTCCTCGACGTGCTGCCGCTGACCGTCAACGGCAAGGTCGACCGGGCGGCGCTGCCCGCGCCGGACTTCGCCTCGCGGGTGTCGGGCCGCGCACCGCGCACCCGGACGGAGGCGGCGCTGTGCGAGGTGTTCGCCGAGGTGCTCGGTCTGGAGCGGGCCGGGGCCGAAGACGACTTCTTCGAGCTCGGCGGCGACTCGATCACCTCCATGCAACTCGCCTCACGCGCCCGGCGTTCCGGAATCTTGGTGACGCCTCGGCAGGTCTTCGAGGAGAAGACACCGGAACGCCTCGCCACAGTGGCGGAGATCGCCGCGCATACGGCCACCTCGCATGATCCCGGTATCGGCGAGGTGCCCTGGACGCCGGTGATGCGGGCACTCGGCGAGCGCGCCGCCCATCCGCACTTCGCCCAGTGGGTGGTCCTCGGAGCCCCGGCCGCGCTCGGCCTGGACGTACTGACGACTGGCCTCGGCGCCCTCCTGGACACGCACGACATGCTGCGGGCCCGCACGGCCCCCGGCGAACCGAAGCTGATCGTCGGTGCGCGCGGTTGCGTCGACGCCGGGCGGCTGGTCTCCCGCGTGGACGCGGTGCGCGCGGCGGACGACGCCCTGGACGGGATCGCGGGACGAGCGGCGCGGGACGCCGTGGACCGTCTCGACCCGGCCTCCGGGGTGCTGGCCCAGGCGGTGTGGGTGGACGCGGGCCCAAGCCGCGTCGGCCGTCTGGTGCTCGTGGCGCATCACTTGGTGGTGGACGGGGTGTCCTGGCGGATCCTGGTGCCGGACCTGCGGGCGGCGTGCGAGGCGGTGGCGGCCGGGCGCGAACCGGCGCTCGACCCGGTGGCGACCTCGTTCCGGCGCTGGGGGGGGCCGCTGTGCGCCCCGGCGTCCGGTGAGCGGCGGGGCGCCGCGCCTCGCCCCCCGCTCGCCCCCCCCGCCGG
>NZ_JAFEXF010000395.1 GCF_016905445.1 Streptomyces sp. G44 | reverse complement strand
CCCGCCGCGCCGTCCGGGCCGGTGAGGGAGGCCGGCCCGCGCAGGGCGGACCGGCTCCGCGCGCGGTCCTCGGGGGTGCGTGCCGCGAGGGTCATCGTGAAGCCGTCGGGCTTGAGGGTGAGGGTCTCCTTGACCTTCAACTGGTAGCCGGAGTGGTCGATGAACCGGTAGCGGTGGATGAGCATGCCGAGCAGCATCGTGGCCTCGTGCAGCGCGAACTGCCGCCCGATGCAGGCGCGTTCACCGGTCCCGAACGGCTTGTACGCGTGTGGGGAGCGCGCCGCCTCGGCTTCGGGGGCGAAGCGTTCCGGGTCGAACTCCTCGACGTTGTCGCCCCAGACCGGGTCGCGGTGCAGCATCGGCGTGAGCACCACCACGAACTCGCCGGCCTTCATCGGGTGCCGGCCGCCGAGCGTCGTGTCGACAAGGGCCCGCCGCTGGAACGCGGGCGCGGTGGGCCACAGCCGCAGCGCCTCGTTGAGGACCTGACGGACGTAACGCAGGCGGCCCACGTCCTCGTACGACGGCTCGGGATCGGGGGTGTCGCCCCACAGCGCGTCCACCTCGGCCTGCGCCCGGTGCAGGGCCGCCGGGTTCTTCAGGAGGTGGTAGAGGGCGAAGGACAGCGTGCCGGAGGTCGTCTCGTGCCCGGCGATCAGGAACGTGATGACCTGGTTGCGGATGTTGGCCTCGTCCAGGACCTCGCCGCTGCCGGGATGCGGGGAGCCCAGCATGAGGCCGAGCAGGTCGTCGGTGGTGGTGTCGCCCGCCGCCTTGCGGGCCTCGATGACCTCGTCGACCACCTTCGCCAGGAAGGCGGCGTCCGCGGCGAACTCCGCGTCCTCGGCGGCGTGGTCCCCGCCGGGCGTCCGGGCCAGCTTCGCCTGACTGTGCCCCAGCGAACGTACGAGCGCCTCGACGAAGGGATGGGGTTCGGTACGGGCGAAGGACTCGAAGTCGTAGCCGAAGCCGGACAGGCCGATGGTGTCCAGGGTCATCCTGGTCATGTCCTCCGACACCTCCACCGGGGCGGACCGCGCCGCGCCCGGCGCGAACCGGCCGTCCCAGGAGGCGATGAGGCGCCGGGCCACACGCAGCATGTGCGGGTGGTACGCACGCATCGAGTTCATCGCGAACGCCGGGAGCAGGATGTCGTGCGCCTTCGACCAGTTGGGCTCGTCGTCGTACGCCGTGAACAGGCCGTCACCCGCGATGCCTCGGACGTTCACCAGGGCGGGACCGACCCCCTTGGCGAACCGCGTCTCGTCGGAGAGCTCCTCGACCAGCTCCAGGGAGGACGCCCACACGCTGTCGCGTCCGTGATAGCGGCGAATGTAGAGCGGGCCGTACCGGCGCGCCAGCTCCACGGCCTGCTGAATGGGGGTGCTGCTCAGTCCCGTTGCCGTGATGTCGACGGTGGGCGGGCCGGGATCCGGGTCGTTCCGGAGACCGTGGACCTCGACAGTGGGGGATTCGCTCATGGCCAGTGCCTCTTCCCAAGGACGCGGGGGAGTCGCGCGCCCGACGTGCTGGGCGCGCACTCCACCGTCCCGTGACCCGGGCCGCCCCCCGCCCCGAGAACTACATAATCTTGTAGGGGGCTTTTCGGTGCCGCCGCTTGCGCGGACCGGGGTGACATGTGTGTAGGGGGAAAGGACGGAGGGGAGGCGGGGCGTGTCCCGAACAGCCGGTGCGCCGGGCGCGGATGGGCGGCCTCTTCCTCGGCGCGCTGCGCGGCGGCGGCGAGCGCGGACTCCGGCAGCGGCGCGGAGAGGATCGCGGCGATCTCGGGGCGCGGGGCGGGCGGCGGGGCGCAGACGCCAGTGAGCTCCT
>NZ_JAFEXF010000394.1 GCF_016905445.1 Streptomyces sp. G44 | reverse complement strand
TGGAGGCGCGGGGTGAGGTGCCGGGGGGTTCGGCGCTGGCGCAGCGGCTCGTGGTACTGGATGAGGCGGGGCGGCGGGAGCTGCTGCTGGAGTTGGTGCGGGCGAACGCGGCCTCGGTTCTGGGGCACTCCGGCAGTGCGTCAGTAGGGGCCGAGCTGGCTTTCAAGGAGCTGGGTTTCGACTCGCTGACCGCGGTGGAACTGCGCAACCTCCTCACGTCGGCCACGGGTCTGAAGCTGCCCGCCACCCTCGTCTTCGACTACCCCACACCCGCCGCCCTCGCCGACCACCTCAAGACCGAACTGGTCGGTGGACTGAGCGGTGTCAAGCCCGCCTCGGCCGTCACGCGGTCGGCCCGAACCGTGACGGACGACGATCCGATCGCGATCGTCTCGATGAGCTGCCGCTTCCCGGGCGGGGCCGACTCCCCCGAGAATCTGTGGCAACTGGTGACCAGCGGCGGCGACGCGATGTCGGACTTCCCGACCGACCGCGGCTGGGATCTCGACAACCTCTTCGACTCCGACCCCGACCGCCCGGGAACCTCCTACACGACCGAAGGCGCGTTCGTGTATGACGCGACCGGGTTCGACGCCGAGTTCTTCGGCATCAGCCCGCGCGAGGCGCTCTCCATGGACCCGCAGCAGCGGCTCTTCCTCGAAACGTCGTGGGAGGCACTGGAACGCGCCGGCATCGACCCCACCTCCCTCCGGGGACAAGACATCGGCGTATACGCGGGTGCCTACTCCGTGGGGTACGGCGTCAGCACCAACGTCCCCGACGAGCTGGAGGGTTACGTCGTCACGGGCGAGGCCACCAGCGTCATCTCCGGCCGCGTCGCCTACACCCTCGGTCTCGAAGGCCCCGCGCTCTCCGTCGACGCCGCCTGCTCGTCGTCGCTGGTCGCCCTGCACATGGCGGCCCAGGCACTGCGCGGCGGCGAGTGCTCCATGGCGCTCGTCGGCGGCGTCACCGTGATGTGCACGCCGACGGCGTTCACCGAGTTCGCCCGCCAGCGCGGCATGGCACGCGACGGCCGCTCCAAGCCGTTCGCCGACGCCGCCGACGGCATGGGCTGGGGCGAAGGCGTGGGCGTGCTGCTCGTCGAACGCCTCTCCGACGCCCGCCGCAACGGCCACCAGGTACTCGCCCTGGTGAGCGGTTCCGCGATCAACCAGGACGGTGCGTCGAACGGTCTGACCGCCCCCAACGGTCCGTCGCAGCAGCGCGTCATCCGCCAGGCCCTGGCCAACGCGGGTATCTCACCCCAGGACGTCACGGTCGTCGAGGGCCACGGCACGGGTACGACGCTGGGCGACCCGATCGAGGCGCAGGCGCTCCTGGCCACCTACGGCCGCGACCGAGACCCGGAGCAGCCGCTGTGGCTGGGGTCGGTGAAGTCCAACATCGGTCACACGCAGGCCGCGGCGGGCGTCGTCGGCATCATCAAGATGGTGATGGCGCTGCGAGAGAAGGTGCTGCCCAAGTCACTGCACATCGACGCGCCGTCCTCACACGTGGACTGGTCGGAGGGAGCCGTCGAGCTGCTGACCGACAACCGCGAATGGGTCCGGGGGGAGGGGCCGCGGCGGGCGGGCGTGTCGTCCTTCGGCATCAGCGGCACCAACGCCCACATCATCCTTGAAGAGGCGCCCGAACCCGAACACGAACACGTTGAGGGACAGCAGGAAGAACTGCCGCCAGTCGCGTCGGTTGTTCCGTGGGTGGTGTCGGCGAAGTCGGAGGAGGCGCTGAGGGCGCAGGCCGAGCGGCTGCTGGCGCGGGTGGCGGAGCCGGAGGGTGTGGCGCCGGTCGATGTGGGTCTGTCACTGGC
>NZ_JAFEXF010000393.1 GCF_016905445.1 Streptomyces sp. G44 | reverse complement strand
GGGCAAGGAGGCGCGGGCCGCCGTAGCCGCGCGTGAGCCGCAGCGGTTCCGGGAGGCCCCGCCGCGCGAGGCCGAGCCGGTCCACGAGGTCGGGCCGAAGCGGGCGCCGCGGGCCCAGGGCACCGCGCGGCCCCGTTCGCTGGGACGGCTGCTGCTCCTGGCGATCCTCGTCGGGCTCGTCGCGGCGGTCGCGTACGCCATGCTGTTCCTGCCCAAGGCCGGCGAGGAGAAGCCGGGTGACCGCGCGGGGACCGTGGGGGAGGCGAGTGCGGACCCGAGCGACGAGCAGAGCCCCGGCGGGGCCGGCGGGAATGAGGACGAGGGCAAGGACAAGGACGAGGACGGGGCCGCGGGCGACGGCGAGAACGACGGTGAGGGCAAGGGCGGCAACAGCCCCAGTTCGCAGGAAGCGCAGACCGACGGACCCAGGGACCCCGAGGTGGCGCAGGGCTTCACCCTGCGCAAGGACACGGAGGGCTTCCGCGTCGCCGTGGCGCGCGGCTGGGACCGGCAGCCCAAGAACGGCCGGGGCCAGGTCCGTTACACCCACGGCGACTTCGAACTGCTCGTGGTGCCGGGGCGCGACACCACGGACAGCTACGGCAGCGACCCCATGACGTACCAGCGGGAGCACGAGCGCGAGCTCCAGCCGTTCCGCGACTCCTCCTGGGCCACCTCCAGCGGCATGCGCCGCATCGACGTCGGCGGACGGGCCATGGCCGAGGGGCAGTTCACCTGGCAGGACGGGCAGGGCCGGGAGATCTACGTACGCAATCTCGCGCTGGTCGCCGGCGGGAAGTACCACGTGGTGCAGGTGCGGGGCCCCGAGGCCGAACGGGACGAGGTCACGCGGCTGTTCGAGCAGGCGTCGAAGAGCTACCGACTCACCGATTAGTCCACCCCGGTACATGAACGGCATGCGTCACATTGAGGTCTCCATGGCCCCCTGTGGTTCCGTGCCCGCTCCTCCCTCCCTAACCTGGCCCTGTCAAGACCATTGCGGGGGAACGTGAATCAGAGCCAGGGCCTGCTCCTCGCGGGCCGCTACCGACTCGGGGAGTCCATCGGCCGCGGGGGCATGGGCCGTGTGTGGCGCGCCCGGGACGAGGTGCTGCACCGTTCCGTCGCCGTCAAGGAGCTGACGGCCGCCCAGTACGTGCAGGAGGCCGACCGCGCGATCCTCCTCGCACGTACGCACGCCGAGGCGCGGGCCGCCGCCCGGATCAACCATCCCGCCGTGGTCACCGTCCATGACGTCCTGGAGTACGACGAGCGGCCCTGGCTCGTGATGGAGCTGGTCGAGGGCTGCTCGCTGGCCGACGCCGTCAAGGAGCGGGGCCGCGTCGACGCGGTCGAGGCGGCCCGCATCGGCCTGTGGACGCTCAAGGCCCTGCGCGCCGCGCACGCCGCCGGGGTCCTGCACCGCGACGTCAAGCCCGGCAACGTACTCCTGGCCAAGGACCGGCGGATCCTGCTGACCGACTTCGGGATCGCGGCGATCGAGGGCGACTCGACGATCACGCGCACCGGGGAAGTCGTCGGCTCCGTCGACTACCTGGCGCCCGAGCGGGTCAGCGGCGCCGACCCCGGCCCCGCCTCCGACCTGTGGGCGCTCGGCGCGACGCTGTACACGGCGGTCGAGGGCACCTCCCCGTTCCGGCGCACGTCGCCGATCGGCACCATGCAGGCCGTGGTCACCGAGGAGCCGGCGCCGCCCGCGCACGCCGGGGTCCTCGCGCCCGTCATCAGCGCCCTCCTGCGCAAGGACCCGGCGGCCAGGCCCACCGCCGAGGAGGCCGAGCACATGCTCGCCGAGGCGGCGGAGGGCCGGCGGCCGGACACCGCGCAGGCGTACGTGCCGACGCAGGCGCACGCCACGGGCCGGCAC
>NZ_JAFEXF010000392.1 GCF_016905445.1 Streptomyces sp. G44 | reverse complement strand
GCCCGCCGTCTTCGTGCCGGCCGGGCCCATGCTGCCCGGCCACTGGCGGGGCGAGACCCCCGGGGCCGGCACCGACATGGGGAAGTAATGGGACGAGCACCGCGCCGGGGTCATCGGCGACTGCGGACTGACCGAACTGGAGAGCGGAAACGCCCGCTCGCCGGGGCACTGCACGACCACGGGCACCGCCTCGACGCCCACCGCGGCGGCCGAGGCGCCCCGCGCGCGCAGCAGCCGGTCCGCCGGCAGGCGCCGGCGCACCACCAGCAACGACGTCACGACGACGGCGGCGAGCCCCACGCCGAGCAGCGAGGCGGACGCGAACGAGATCACCACCCTGGCCTGGCGCCACCGCCGCTGGAACTCCTCGAAATGGTCTGGCAGTTCGGTGGTGGTCTCCAGCTCGGTCGCGGGGTGGGCGCCGATCACGCACAGCTTCCCGCCGTACGTCCCGAACCGGCAGGAGGACTCCCGCGCGGCGAGCGGGTGACGGGCCATGGCCCGCCGGAACTCCCGCCCGCCCGGCGCGTCCACGAAGCGGGCGGCGGCCGTGCCGTCGAGCACCAGCCGCATGTTCCAGTGGACGGTCAGTTCGGCGTCGGCCTGGCTCTGGAGAACCTCGGCCCCGCGCGGTGCGATCAGCGCGCCGGCGCTCATCTCCGCTCCGGCGACGCCCGGCAACGGCCGGGCCAGCAGCGGCTGTTCCCGCCAGAGCCGGCGTTCGCCCCCGGCCCGGTAGATCCCGACCACGTGCCCGACGGCGTCGACGTTCTCCAGGGCCCCGGCGCCGAGCGGCACGCGCTGCCCCAGCCGGAGCCCCAGCGCGTCACGCGTCCGCGTCGACACGGCGAGCTCGACGGCCTTCCCCCGCGCGCGGGGCGCCCGCCCGGCCACGTACGCCTCCTGCCCCGGGGCGTCGGAGGCGTACACGAGGGACAGCGCGGACCCCGCCCCCCGCACCGTGGGCAGCTGGACCCGGTGCGCGTCGTGCACGAGCGCGCCCCGCAGCGGCCGGGGCGTGGAGTTCTCGATGGCCTGCGCGTACCGGTCGAGATCGGCCCCGAGATCGCTCTCCGTCCCGAGCCGCGCGTCCTCCGGGTCGAACCGCGCGCTGTGCACCACGCCGGGCGCCGCCCGCTGGGCCTGCTCAAGGCGGGAGCCCAGGGCCTGCCCGGCCAGCCGTTCGAGCACTCCGGGCCCACCGGCGGCGACCGCGACCAGCACGCAGACCAAGGCGCCCACCAACAGGGCGAGCCCGCCGCCCCACCAGGCGCGTCCGATGTGTCTCGGGGGCCTCATGCGCCGTATGAGACTCAGGGGGTTCAGGAGGCTCATCGGGCTCTCCCGCCCGGTGCCGCCGCCGGCGTCCCCCTCGCCCCCGTCACCCGTCCTCCCCCACCCGAAGCACCCGCGCCAGGTCCACCCGCCCGAGGACCCGCGCGGCCACCGTCACCACCGCGCAGATCACCGCCGCGGTCGCCCCGGCCGTCACCGCCACCCGCACCCACGGCACGTGCGCGACCAGCGAGGGAAAGACCGGCTCACCCTGGGCGTCCACCGTGACCACCGGCATGATCAGCGAAGCGAGGACCGCCCCGAGCCCCGTACCGAGCACCGCCGCCACCCCGGCCAGCGCCAGCTGCTCCGTCCACAGGTACGCCGCCAGCTGCCGCCGCCGCACGCCGAGCGCCCGCAGCAGCGCGAACTCCCGCTCCCTGGCGCGCGCCGAGACCACCGTGTGCAGGGCGAAGGCGATGACGGCGAAGGCGGGCGCCAGCACCAGGCACAGCGTCAGCGCGCCCCGCGCGCCCCGCCGCAGGGGGTCGGCCGCCAGCTCCTCGCGGACGTGCGGCACATCGACGGCCTTGCCCAGCCGCGGTTCGGCGCGCACCGCGGCCAGGGCCGCGGC
>NZ_JAFEXF010000391.1 GCF_016905445.1 Streptomyces sp. G44 | reverse complement strand
GGACGGCGACGACGGGCGCGCACACGGCCTGCGCGGCGGCCGCGGCGGCCAGCGCGTCGGCGAGCCGCGGCGGCATCCCCCGCCCCCGCAACGCCGCACTCCAACGTGGCGCCAGGGTGAGCAGCGCCGCGGTGGCGAGGACGGAGAGCAGGAAGCCGTGGCTACGGGCCAGCCAGGGGTCGTACAGGACGAGCAGCAGCACGGCCGCGGCGAGCGCCGGGATCAGCGATCTGCGCCGCCCGGTGGCGATGGCGAGGAGCGCGATCAGCCCGCAGGCCGCGGCCCGCAGCACGCTCGGATCCGGCCGGCAGACGATGACGAAGCCGAGGGTGAGCAGCCCGCCCAGCAGCGCGGTCGTGCGCAGGGAGAGTCCCAACCGGGGCGCGAGGCCCCGCCGTTCCACCCGCTGCGCGGTACCCGGCGGCCCGATCAGCAGGACGAGGACGATGGTGAGGTTGGCCCCGCTGACGGCCAGCAAATGCGTCAGATCGGTCTCCCGGAACGCCTGCTCCAGCTCGACCGGCACCCGCGAGGTGTCCCCGACGACCAGCCCCGGCAACAGTGCGCGGGCATCGGCCGGCAGCCCGTCGGTGGCCTCCCGCAGTCCGCCCCGCAACTGCCCGGCGAGCCGTTGGGCCCTGGTCGGTGCGCCGATCACGTGCGGCGTCCGCTCCCCCTCGACCCGCAGCACCGCGGCGGCCTTGCCGCCCTCCGACAGCGACGGCGCCATCCGCGCGTGCATCCGCAGCCGAGTGGAGGGCAGCAACGCGAGCCAAGGGTCTTCGGGACGGGACCGGGCGGTGCCGGCCGGCCCGGCTCCCGGCCCCGGCGGCGCGCCGCCCCGCACGATGACCAGGACCGGTGCCCGCGTCACGGTCGCCGTACCGTCCGCCTTCGTGACGCGGACGACGTCGGCGTCGAGCAGGACACCGGGCGGCATCGAGTGCGCGCTCGCCACGCGCGGCCGGGCGCGCCGAGGATCCGACGTGACCACCAATTCCGCCTCCACCCGCGCGTATTCCCGTGCCAGGGCGGGAACCGGCCCTCGGTACAGATCGGCCCCGTGCAGCGCGGCGGACCCGCCCGCGGCGGCGGCACAGAGCAGCGAGGCGGCCACCGACAACCGTCCCCACGGGCGGGCCAGCCCCGAAGAGGACCTCGAAGAGGGCCCAGAAGGCGATCCCAGGGGCGTCCCCGGAAACCGCCCCGGAAGTTGCCCCGAAGACGGCTCCGGACGCGACCTCCACGAACGTCGCCGCCCCGGAGGCCTCGCCCTCCACCCCCGCCCCCGCGCCGTCCACATCACCAGCAGGACACCGGCCGACGCCACGCAGACCGCCACCGTGGTGACCGCCCACCCGGGCGGTGCGTCCAGCAGCAGCGCGGCCGCCGCCCAGGCCGCCAGCGCGGGCGGCACCAGCCGGAGGTCGACCGGCCCTTCCTGCCGGGGGTGTGAGGCGCCGAGGCGGTGACCCGACGAGGCGTGCACCGCCGCACGCGTCGTCGTCCCGGTCCGAGAACCCGGCGTCATGGCCGTACGAGATCCTGGAGATCGGCGAAACGCCGGTCTCCGATGCCGTTGACCTCGCGGAGCTCTTCGACGGAGCGGAAGCCGCCGTGCTCGGTGCGGTAGTCGATGATGTGCTGCGCCAACACGGGACCGACGCCCGGCAGTTGGTCGAGCTGCTCGGCGGTCGCCGTGTTCAGACCGACCGGGCCCGCGGCTCCCGCCGCCGGGCCGCCACGACCCCCGCCCCGGCCCCCACCAACACCCCCACGACCGCCAGCACCCTCGGCCACGGCCTCCGCCCCACCGACAACTCTCCGCAGAACCTCCACCCGCTCCTCCCGCCCGGAGGCGGAAAGCAGCGCCGCGAGCACCGCCGTACGCGCCTGACCGGCGCGCAGCGTACCGGT
>NZ_JAFEXF010000390.1 GCF_016905445.1 Streptomyces sp. G44 | reverse complement strand
GCCGGGCGGGGCGGATGCCGGCGGCCTCGGGGGAGGCGCCGGGCGGCGAGGGGCCCGGCGGCGTCTCGGCGGGGCGCGTGGCACGGCTCGTGCGGGACGCGGGGCGACCACTGCTGGTGCTGCTCGACGGGCCCGAGGAGATGCCGCCCCCGCTCGCGCAGCGCCTCGCCGAGTGGAGCGACGCCACGGCGGCTTGGCTGCGGGGCACGGGTGCGCGTCTGGTCGTGGCCTGCCGGCCGGAGTACTGGGAGGAGGCGGGGGCGCACTTCGACGGGGCGTCGCTCCATGGGGTGGCGGCAGGGACGGTGGCGGCAGGGACGGACACCGCCACCGGGTTCCCCGGGTGCGTACGTCTCGGCGGTCTGTCCGAGCCGCAGGCGCGTGAGGCCCGTGCGCGGTACGGCATCCCGGACGGTGCGCTCGTCGGGGCCGACGCGCGGCATCCACTGACGCTGCGGCTGCTCAGCGAGGTGCGGGCGGCCCGGCCCGACGCGCCGCCGCCGGGCACACTCGGGCGGGAGGAGGTCTTCACCGCCTATCTGGACCTGATGTGCCTGCGGGTCGCCGTGCGGCTCGCGGCAGTCGCCGAACTGCGCGGCACCGCCGTGCGCCGCCTCGCCGCGAAGGTGGCCGGCCGGGTCCACGGGGCGGCGCGGCGCTGCCTGGCGCCGGGGCACGGGGAGCTGGACCGGGCCTCCTTCGAGGATGTCTTCCCGTGGGGCGCGCTCCCCGGTTCCCCCGGCTGCACGGGGTGGGCGTCGGCCGTCCTGGCGGAGGGCCTGTTCGTACCGGCGGGCACGGGCTACCGCTTCGCGCACGAGGAGGTGGCCGACTGGATCCAGGGCACGCACCTCGACGTGGACGGCGCGCTCGTCTGCCTGGTGCACCGGCACCGGGGCGCGGCCCGCTCCCCGGTGGTCCCGGAGCAGCGCCGCCGCGGCCCCGCCCCGGCACGCCCGGCCCCCGTACCGCACCACCGCGCCGGTCCCGTCATCGAGGCCCTGCTGTCCCTGGCCCGACAGCGCGGCCCGGCCGAACTGGCCGAACGCCTAGGGGGCCTGGCACATGCGCTGACCGAACTCACGGGGCAGGCGGGGGCGTCGGGGGGTGAGGCGGGCGTGGTGCCGGGCGGTCGGGCGGGTGTGATGTCGGACGGAGTGGCGGGCGTGGTGCCGGACGGTCGGGCGGGTGTGGCGTCGTGCGGCGAGGCGGATGCGGGGCCGGGTGTGGTGTCGGGCGGTCGGGCGGGCGTGGTGTCGGATAGGCAGGCGGGCGCGTCGCCGGACGGTCGGGCTGATGAGGGGCCGGACGCGGTGACGGACGGTCGGGCGGGCGCGGCGTCGTACGGCGAGGCGGATGCGGGGCCGGGCCCGGTGTCGGGTGGCGAGGCGGGCGTGATGCCGGACGTAGTGCCGGGCGCGGTGCCCGTCGGTCAGGCGGGCCCGGCGCCGGACGGTCGGGCCGATGCGGTGACGGATGCCCGGTGGTGGGCCGCGCACCTGCTGCGGGGGACGCTGCTGCGCGTGCCCGACCCGGAGCCCTACCTCCCGGTGCTCGAAGTCCTCGCCGAGCACGGCCTGTTCGGGACCGCCTTCTGGCTGGGGCTGCCGCTGGGGGAGGACCAGCGGTTCGCACTGCTGCGGCGGCTCGTCGTGCGGGACGGGCCGCCGGGCACCCCGGGCCGACGCCTCGACGCCGTCGCCGGACTCCTCGCCGCCGACCCCGCGGGCGTACAGCCGCACCTCGTCCGCTGGTTCACCGACGAGCGGCCGCTGGACGCCGCGCCCGACGCCACCGTCGCCTCCGCCGCGCAGGCGCTGCTCCACACCCACCGGCACCACGCCATCGACGACCTCACCGAAGCCCTCGCCGACTGCGGCCACGCCCGCGCCGACGAACTCCTCGCCGCCCTCGCCGAGGA
>NZ_JAFEXF010000038.1 GCF_016905445.1 Streptomyces sp. G44 | reverse complement strand
TCACAGAGCGGTCCCATGGCCTGCACCTCGACCTCGCGGTCGGCCGGTTCCTGGAGATCCGCCGCACCGGCCGCACTCCCGAGCCGGCCGACTTCGACTCCACCTTCCCCGCCCTCCTGGCCCGGGTGCTGTCCGAGCTCACCCCTGAGGAACGCCACGTCCTGCGCTCGGTGTCCCTTCTGGACGCCTTCGACCTCGAGCTGGCCACCCGCGCCGCGGGCCTGACCCACCAGGCCGTGGCCCGGCGCCTGGTGCAGCGCCCCCTCGTCACCGAGAACCCGTTCGCCCTGTGGCCCTACCACCTGCACCGCGCGATCCGCAGCGTGGTGCGCACGGACGACCACAGCGAAGACCGGTGGACCGACACGGACTGGCACCAGGCCGCCGCCCGCGCCCTGGCCGCCCTCGGCGAGCAGTGGGCCGCCGCCGCGGCCGCCGCCCCCAGCCGCGTGCTGCTGGTGGCGTCCGTCTGGGAACCCCTCGGCCTGACCGTCCCCGCCGACCCGGCACCGGATACTCCTGCCGATGCCGTGGCCGATCTCCTCACCGCGATCACCCGCCGCCAGCACGAACACCGTCAGCGCACCGCCGACCGCCTCACCGCCGTCCTGGAAACCGGTCTGCTGCCCGCCGAGCTGACCGAGATGGCCCTGTACTACCGGGCCAAGGCCCACAAGGACCTCAGCCACAACGAGGCCGCCCGCGCCGGGATGCAGCAGGTCGCCGACGCCGGCGGCCGCCTCGCTCCCAAGGCCCGCCGAGGCCTTGCCAACCTGGCCCGTCTCGCCGGTGACTTCCCCACCGCTCTGGCCGCCGTCCCCACCTTGGGCTGGAAGGGCCGCCACCACCGCGTCCTGGGCGACATCCACTGGTCCCACGCCGACACCGCCCAGGCCATCGCCGCCTTCGAGGCCGGCCGGGCCGAGGCCGAGCAGCACGGTGCCGCCGGCGAACGCGCCATGACCCAGGTCCGCCTCGCCCTCGCCGTCTCCTTCGCCGACCCCGTCCGCGCCGACGACGAGCTCGCTCTCGCCCACCAGTACCTCGACGGCCTCGACCAGCGCGCCAACACCCTCCTCGCCCAGGTCGTCACCCTCATCAAGGACGCCGGTGCCGACGATGTCACCGACCGCGTCCAGCACCTGCGCGCCGATATCGACACCGCCGGGCTCCCCTACCTCCACCGGTTCGTGGAGCTCGCCCTCGCCTTCCACCACGCCACCCGCAGCGAGGATCAGGACGTGGCCGCCACCATCGAACGGCTCCGTGCGCTCACCGCCGCCGGCGACTTGCCTACTTCACCGACATCGCCCACTTCATGGCCGCCCTGCCCCTGCCACAGCCCTCCACCACCCGCTGGATCACCAGCGAAGACGACGTCCGCTCCGCATGGCGCCACCTGGTCCAGGCCCGACAGGAACTGCTCGCCGGAAACTGAGCTGGCTTCGTTCATGAGAACGGCCTGGGGGTACGCCCACTGACCCGCAGCGGCACCCAGCGCGTTAGCTCTGGTCCGGGCGGCCTCACTTGAGTCGAAGGTTCACGATGAGGAGACCAACGCTTCGACGCTGCGGGCCTCAACACGTTGCGGGAGTTGGGTGCCTGGAAGGTGCGTGTCTAAGGGCTGTCCCGTAATGATCAAGGAAGAGTGCGGCTCCACCCTCTGGCTGGTTGACACCTGGGGCTCCGGGAGCGGTTGAATGCCGTGGTGACGGACTGGACGCAGGTGGTGGACGCCCACGGGGAGACTGAGCGAGTGCCGGTGCTCCTCGATTTGGTCGAGCGCGAGGAAGCTCCCGAGGCATGGGAGGAGCTTTGGGACCGTCTATGCCTGCACGGTGAGACTGTCTCGCCAGCGAGCTTCACCGCTCTGCCCCGGTTGGCGGACCTGGCCCCCGCAACTGCGCAGGCTCTTGAACTGGCGGGCGCCATCGCGCGCGGCACTTTGCAGCATCCTGACGGGGAAGTCCTGCTCGCGGGCCATCCGGAGGTGCTCAGCCGACTGCGCGACCTGGCGGACCAGCAACTGCGGAGCCGCCCTGCCGAGTACGACCGGATCTTCGGTGATCTGCTCGCGCTCGCGGGGCAGTACCACTGGAGTGCCGCCCTGGAGAACTTCGCCGACGACTTCTACACGGTGTCTTGTCCACACTGCGTGGCGGAGGTGACCATCGCAATCGGGGACTACGGCTTCTACTCGGCCATCCGCGACTGGGATCGCGGCGACGTCGAGCGACGGGAACTGCTGCCGGCCCAAGTCGAGGAGCTTCTTGACCCCGGCCGCTGGATGCACGCCACTGCGGTCCGCGACGGGCAACAGCGCATCGCGGAGGGCATCAGGCACCTCTTCGGCCGTGCTGAGTGCCCGACTTGCGCCAGTGCGTTCAGCGTCGCGGACGCCTACACGAGCGCGAGCCTTCCCCCGGCGCTGGAGACTGCCTGAGCTGGGAGAAAGGCGAGCAGGTCCGAGCCCGCGTCGAGCACGTCTTCGCACGCATGAAGACCTGGAAGATCCTGCGCGACTGCCGCCTCAAGGGCGACGGAGTCCACCACGCCATGCTCGGCAACGCCCGCCTGCGCAACCTCCTCCGGGCCGAGTTCCCGCTTCTGCGAAGCAGCCGATCGTGCTCCAGAGATCAATTGCGGGACAAGCCTTAGCCACAGATGTCTGTATCGCCACTAAGCAGCCTTGGCCCCGAAGATCGTCGCCAGTGCGCCAGGGACTTGATACCAATCGCTTCCAGTATCATATCCCTTGCCAGCAACCCACTTGTCACAATCCTCACGGTAAGTGCAGTTGTCTACGTCTCGGCAGTCACTGTCAACGAGTGCGCCAAAGTATTCGGACGTGTGAACGAAATTACTGAGGAGTCCCAAGAGGATCGTGTCTCCTGTTCTGGAATCCACAGGTCCAGGGCGGACGGTCTGCACCGGCACACAGTTTCTTCCGGTCCAGTCGCAAGAGAACCTCGGGCTGCCGCCTGGTCCCCCAGTGCGTCCAGAGGGTGTGGTGCGAGCGGTCCCCCGCTGCCACCCCCGCCGCCAGATCCGATTCCGCCGCCACTAGCTTCGTGGCCGTCGTTCCTATGCTTGGGGCACGCGGGGTCGCTCCCGCCACACTTCAAGCCGAGACCGCTGGGGTCAGCGTTGCTCAGCGGGTTTTGCGCCCCGTAGCTGTAGCCGTTGAGCGTCTGATGGATATCCGTTTGCAGGAGCGGGTCCACGCTGATGAACTGCCTGGTGCCCGGGTCATACTCGCGGGCGCCCACGTGGGTCAGGCCGGTCGCAGTGTCTGCCGGCTTACCCAGGAAGGCCTTGTCGTCGGGCCAGTTGGTGGTCTTCTCGCCACGAGGGGCGCCGAAGGGCGTGGTGTAGCGCTTGGTGGTGGCGTAGGTGGTGGCGTCCAGAGCGAGGCTGGCTGTTCCGTGGTGGTCGGCGGCCAGGAAGTCGAGCTTCGTTCCTGAAGTACCAGCCGTCGCCGTTCGCACGGCGATTGTCTGGCCGTTGGCCGTGTAGTAGCGGCTGCCTGATATGAACTAGGACACAAATTCGAGCGTCCGTGCGGCCGCTAGCAGGCGAAATGACCCAAGGGGACTGGCTTGCGAATCACGCACGAAGGCCGAGGGACGCTACGCGCAGCGATCGGCCGGATAAGTGGACCATGCGGAATCCGCCAACCTCACCCATCAAAAGAAAATTAATGACCGCGCCCGGCAAGCACGTGGCGAGAACACCGACTCCGCCTAGCCGTTCCGGGAAGTGGAGCTCGCTGGCGAAAAGCCCTGGAGCGTTGGTCTGCACCAACCAGAACTGGCCACTCCCGAGAAGCGCTGACACAATGTGGTCACTCACCGTGTGGGCCACCGGCTCGCAGCTCTCAAGCGCAGCCGCCACGAGTGCGGTCAGGAAGAATCTTCGCCAAACCAGCCCCCATAAACGTTGTGCGAAGAACGCTGTGCGACGTCCAGAACCGTATACGCGCTCTCTGCCCACAGCCGCTACCGACAGCCCTGACGCGTCCCAACCCACGCCGCCCACAGCAGCAAAGTCCTGACCTGTCACGCGTGGGCACCACCGTCGGCACTCCCGCTCTGCCGACAACTCCGCCTGCAACGCGGACGCCACTATGTGGCGCCATCAGAAGGAATCAAGCCGTCGCCACCCCGGACTCGAGCGGAGCTCGCGGAGCTCTACCTTGACCGAGGCGATCGAGCGCGCAATGCACGCCGGTTTGAGATCAACATGCCCGTGATCCACAACGCTCGCCGGTGCTCACGAGGCCGAAGACGGCGCGGCGGGGCGATGCCTCACCCCTGTTGCGAGACCGCGCTTCTGGAACACCCGCCGCATGAAACCTGCGCACGATCATCACGTTCCGCCAGAAGGTGGAGGTCGCCGTGTCCACGGAGCAGCGGCTCGAGACGGCGGCTGAGCTGCACCTGAACGACACGGATGAGGATTTGACGAAGACTGAGGAGCTGCGGAAGTCCTCGGCCGGCGCGTAGCTCCACGAGCTGGAAGCCAGCCGCCACGTCCCGCGGGCCGGGTGTGGTCGGCGTGACTGTGCGGCGATGACCTCATGGCCGAACGGCGCGAGAAGATTCACCGGTTCGCCAACGGCATCGACCCGGTCGGACGCCGGGTGTCGACGTACTCCTGTGAGTGCTCCACCGAGTACGGAGGTATCTGCACCAGCGTGAGGGCGGGACAGTCGGCGTCACCGCGTGGGCATGGCGGGGGCGGGGAGGTGAACCTCCGGCACGACTGCGGTGCCGGCCACCGTCCGTTCCTTGCGCATGTTGATCTACTGGCCGGTTATGACGTGCGCCCAGTGAGCGAGAGTGACGGGTCGGCACGGGCCTGAGCTGCGGCGACCCGGTGCTCACGGACCTGTGCCCACCAGTGCTCGCGGACCCCGCCTGAGCGGTGACGTCCTGGTGCAGCTGCTGCTGGGTCGCTGCGCGGCGTTCGGTGGCGGAGGGGTGCGGCATCGTCGCATCGACGGTACCCGCGACCACACGGTGATGGTGGCGGTTGGCCTGCGTCGGGGAATCAAGCACACCATTCCGGAACGTCAAGACCAGCGGGCCAACCGCCGGCGCCGGGGCAGCACTGGCTGTCGGCCCACCGGCTTTGACAGCACGATGTACCGGCGCCGCAGCGGTCCGCCTGGGAACCGGCGGTGCCGGTGGACGGTCACCACATGACGGGCAGCCGCTCCGGAATCCGCTTCATGAAGCCGGTGCGCCACACCAGTTGCTCGATCGGGACCGCGAGCTGGAAGCCGGGCATCCGGTCGAGCAGGGTCTCCAGGGCGATCTCCGCGTGCCTCTTGCCCAGCGCGGTGGCCGGGCAGTAGTGCCGGCCACCGCCGAAGGAGAGGTGAGCCGTGTTGTTCTCCCGTGTGAGGTCCACGGTGTGCGGGTCGGTGAACACCTCGGGGTCGAAGTTGGCGCCCTCGACGAGCACCAGGACCAGTTCGCCCTTCCTCACCTCCACGTCGCCGAGCGTCACGTCCTCCATGGCCAGGCGCGGCAGGCCGTCCCCGATGGAGAGGTTGATCCGCAGCAGCTCGTCGACGGCCGCCGGAGTCTTCGTACGGTCGGCGAGGAGTTCGGCCGTGAGCTCCGGGTGCTGGATGAGGGAGACGAGGGCCATGGTCAGGAAGCCGGCGGTGGAGATGACCCCGGCGCCGAACATGGTCACGCCGACTGTCGCCAGCATCTCGTCCGTGAGGTGGCTGTACTCGGTGTCCTCGCGCAGCGCCGCCAGCTCGGCCATCAGACCCGTGGTGGCCGGGTCGTCCAGGCGCTCCACCATGTAGGCGATGTCGCGGTCCCAGTTGAGCTTGGCGCCCGCGACGGGGCAGGCCGAGTTCATGAACGCGATGTCCAGGCTGCGCATCAGTCGGGGCGCGTCCGCCTGCGGGATACCGAGGATGTGGCAGTGCATGGCGGCGGAGTACGGGTCGGCGAACCGGCCGCGCAGGTCGGCCGGGGCGCCGTCGGCCATCAGCGCGTCGACCAGCTCGGCGGCGTTCGCCCGCATCCATCCGGCGAGGCCGGGTGTCTTCGGGTTGAGCGCCTTCAGCACCGCCTTGCGCAGTCCGGCCCCGGTGATGTTGCCCATGTTGTTGACGACCTCGGGCGGGATCGTGAGCGCGTACTGCCGTGGCACGCCCGGTGCCGAGGTGTCCTTGAGGCTGAACCGCGGGTCCTCCAGGACCTGCTTGCACAGGGCGTGGGAGGACACCAGCCACGCCTCGTCACCGGCGATCGTCCGCACCCGTTTGACGGGGTCCTCGCGCAGCATGCCGATTTCCGCGGGCAGTTGGTCACCCCGCCAGGAGAACGGGAAGCCGGGGAGCTCGTCGGGCGGTGCGGGCGGTGCGGGCGGCGTCTCAACGGACATGGGAGGTGTCTCCTTCGCGGCGTGCTGCGCGGGCTGGGCGGGGGTCACGATGGCGTGGCCCTGGTTGCGGGACGCGCGCAGTCCTGAGCCGCGCGAGTAGAGCAGCTCGGCCATCGGCAGGAGCTGGTGGTAGCAGTTGAGGGAGGAGGGGACGCCCAGGATGGCCGGGGTGTCCAAAAACAGCGGGGCCTCGGCGCACACGTACTCCAGGCACACCGCGCGCTGCCGCTCGGTGGCGGCCCGGCCGCCCAGGACCTTGGAGGACAGGAAGGCGTCGATCAGCGCCTCGCACGTCGCCCGGAACTCGGCGTCCGCATCCAGTCGGCGAAGGAGGTGGTCGTGGAGGGCCCCGGTACGCGGGGTTGTCCTGGAACGCCGACATCGGATGGGCGCGCAGGCGTCGCCCGTCCGGGTCGACGGCCGCGACGGCGTTGGTGACCTTGGCCCGTACGCCGCGCAAATTCTTCACCGCCTTGCGACGGGCGTCGTCGGTGCTGTAGCCGGACGCCTCGTACATTTCGGCCACGTGGAGGTCGGTATAGACGAAGTCCACCTTCTCGAAGTGGGCCGTACCCCAGCGGGCCAGGTCGGTGACGCGCTGGGCGGAGAAGTAGCTGTTGCCGGGTGAGACGCCGATGACGGCGTGGGCGCCCTCGACGCAGATCACCTGGCAGTGGGCGGTGTAGGGCCGGAGGGTGAACAGTCCGGCGGCCGGGCCGGGTGGAGTGAAGGGCTGAATCTCGAAGACGGTCTCAGTCGCCAACTGGGAGGAGTCCTTCGCGTCGCGAGTCCCGGAGAGCCTTGTGTTCCTAGTATGGCGACGACAACGAAAAGTTACCTTCCGGCCACGAAGAGTGTCAACGAGGGGGCCCGTCCGTTTGGCACCCGGCAGCACAAAGGCCCCGACAGGCCCCCCGGAAGACATGCGGCATCGCGGGCCTATTACAACGAGAAGATCGCCCAGGGCAAGCACCACACCCAGGCCCTGCTCTGCCTCGCCCGCCGCAGGGAAACGGGTCTGTGAGGAGGACGACTCGATCGGTCTCAACGTCGAAGCCGATCACCGGAGGGCCATCGTCACCCTCCGGGTCCATCAGCACGGGCTTGCCCAGCCGTCGGCCGATCTCCCGGAGGAAGTCGCAGAACACATCCAGTCGCTCCTGGCCCTGCAACTCCCGCAGGTCGACGTCGAAGTCAACTTCGTCGGCAGCATGGAAGCGGAAGATCGCCAATACATCTGCAGTCGGCCAGACCCGCAGGTCCAGTGGGACCTGGTCTCCTGCGCGCTGGATGAGCACCTGCGGCGCATCAAGGCGGCAGCCTACGATGTCGAAGAGCTTCAAGCGCCCCGCACCAACCTGATCGTTTTCCACGGCGTGGGCGGCGTCGGCAAGACCCCGCTGCTCAGCAAACTGAGGCCGCGCTCAGTGGCGCCGAGCAGCGGCCCGCCCAGTAAGGCAGCCCGGCCTGGGCAGGCGAGACGCTCCCCATCCGCATCGACTGGCCCGCGTGGCGTCGGTCGACTCGGACTTCGAACGCGTCATCCTCACCATCCGCCTCGCACTCGCCGAAGCCATCGGGCGCCCTCTGCCCTCCTTCGGCGTGGCGCTGCGCCAGTACTGGGACCAGGTCCACCCCGGTGGACCGATCGAGGCCTACGTACGCCGCACCGGGCTGATGGGCCGCTTCTCCACCCTGTTGCCGCAGCAGACGCAAGGCGCGGTGAGCGAGGTCGCCGAGCGGTGCAGCTGCCCGGCCTGGTGGGCTCCGCAGCCGGCCAGATCACCACGGCGCTCGTACAAGCGCTGCGGGACCGGCGCGAGCGTACACAGGCGCTGGCCGGCTGCGCCCGGACCCTCGCCCTGTTGGAGGCGCCCTGTGACCTGGAGGCGCTGAGCTTTACCCGCATCTGCTGGCCTGGGAGATCAGCCGTCTTCCGGCGAAGAAGCGCTTCATCCCGGTGATCCTGTTCGACACCTTCGAGGACACCGGCGACCGCCACCGTGACCTGGAACGCCTGCTACGGCACGTGGTCTGGCTCATGCCGAACGCCTTAGCCACCGGCTCAAGAACCGTCTCGTCACTATCGAACGGCACATTCAAGTGGCCTGACCAGCAGGAACGGTGGATCTGTCACCGGATGACGGTCATTTTCGGCAGGGGCTGCTGCCACTGGCTCAGTTCCGTAACAAGAACCCGGCGAGCCAACCGGCGGGTCCGGGCCCATCCGTCGTCGGTGGACAGGGCATCCCTTGTTCACCGTTCAGCGTTCGCGTCATTACTCATCCCGCTGAGGATCACGTCGATCTCCCGCAGGTCAGACATCACTTCGCCAATCAGTTGTCCCCAGCCACAAAAACTTCGGCCATGCGAAAGGTCACACCGTGCTTGTCCAGCCAGGCAACCTGAGTCTGGGCTTCAGCCGCCAACATGGTCAACGCCTCGATCAGCAGGCGCAGGCGGAACGAAGGATCAGGGGTCTCCACAGCACGATCAGCACACGCTCCCACCTCTCGAGGGGCACCCAGGCGAACATCCAAAGGAGCACGTACACCTGTACTTGACTGGGCACTTCCGCAAGCACACCGACAGCCCTAGGTGACAGGCGCCGCTTCGGCCTTCTGAACGACGGTTCGGTCCGGGCGATCGGGAGCCCACGTCCTTCTTCCCAGCGTCGCCCGTCGGTCGGGCAAGGACAAGGGAGCGAGATTTCAGGTCCACCGACCACCCGCCGATATCCCGAGGGTGACGAACGATCGAAACCCTGAGCTCATCCGCCCGCCGTGGTGCTCCATGCAGGCGGCTCCCGAAGACCACCCCCGCGCGGAAAGACGGACGTGACCCAAGTGCGCCAAGAGCGGGCGGTCAGCGAGAACTTGAGAAGGAGAGCAGGGCAGCAGGGTCACTTGTTCGCTCGGCGCTCAAATGCGGGTGCCGTGGCTGTCGCAGCTGGAAAATCTTCGCCATGGTCACCTTGGACGTACGTATCGAGCTGTACGAGCAGGTAGCGGAACCGGGCGCCAGGAGCGTCGGCATGTACGGAGCCATGAGCCGGGAAGATGCCCTGGAGGCGCTGTCAGTGCCTGCCGTCGGCGAGAGCATCGCCATCTCCAGCCTACGGGCCGCACCCATGGCGGAGACCCTGCTCCAGGGTCAGGGCACATCCCCGTTCCTGCCGGTGCGGCAGGTCGAGCATTACCCGGTTCCAGTGCGGGACGGGAAGCCTGCCGCCTGGTACAACATTCACCCGGCCGCCCCCTCCGCCACCGTGGTCCTGCATGCCCTGGGCACTACGGACCCTGCCTTTGGGGTGCCGCTGCTGGCGCAGTTCGCCGCGGACGGCTGGGACCTGGGTTTCTGGTCGCACAGCGAGATGTACCCGCTCTATGAGGTGGCACGGAACCCGTGAAGTGAAGGGGCCGCGGGGCCATTCGTGACAGGCGACGAGCGGCGCCGCGAGCAGCAGTTGGACCAGCCTGCCGACCAGGCCACGTCCGCTGGCCAGCCCCCTGCAGCCTGACCGCGACACCAGCTTCGGGCGGGGCGGCGCTGTGACCAGGAAAGACTCACGATTGTTCAACGGATGACGGGGCGGAGTCGAGCAGCCCCCGAGCGTCGCACCAGGTGTCGCCGTACTGCTGACGCTGCGGCAGGCCCTGTATCAGCAGCCAGCCCGCCGGGGCGGCGATCGGGCCGCCGGCGCCCATCTGCTCGTTCAGGCGCCGGACGCGGCGCTCAGCGAGCACCTGCGGGGCGTCCATACGGCCCGCAAAGCCCTCCCTCCATCCGGGTCAGCCCGCTACGGGCGGCAGCCTCCACCAGGCGGCGGGCGGCCGGACGGTCCAGCCGCGCCCATACCAGGTCGACCGGGGCCCGGACGACCTGCAGATCCTCCGGCGGCAGGGCACCCTCCCCCGCTGTCACCTGCCCTGACCCGCACCATCCACGACCCGCACCGGCCACGACCCGCACCGGCTCGTCGGCCACCGGCCCGAGGCCGGGCTTCTCGCTGCTGATCGGCGGGTACTTCTTCGCTGTTCCCCCCGGAGCGGGCCACTGCCCTCGCGCACGCACGCGCGGTCCGGCAGACCGTAGTTCCCACCACGGCCTTCGCCGGCGAAACCACCAGAGAGCGAGAGAGACCCACCGGAAGTAGCCACAGAAGCGTGAGAGGCGTGAAGACGTGCAGCATCTGCGCGGTCTGCCGAATCGACCTCCAGGCCCTCCCCGGCACCCTGAACCTCAGTAACCACAGGGGTCACGACCGCAACCGTCGCCTTATGATCCCCGGATGGAGTAACGGCGAGGTCTGAAAACACCGCGTCAGCGGTTTCGTGGACCTCCTGGACAGCGAACTCGTGGGCCTTGGCGACCGGCAGCAGCCGGACCCGGCTGCGCGCGTTCAGCCCCGACGTTGTCTCCCGCCGGTCCACCGACAGCACGTCCCGCTCCTGGAGCCGGGCAAGCACCTGCACCCCGGTCGCCGAAGAACAGCCCAGCAACCGCGCCACCGTCGCCGCCGGACGGTCCCGCTCGGCGTCCACGTTGCCCGAGCACAACTGCGGCTGATCCTCCGCGTGCATGGACAGCACCGCAGCAGCAGCCCGAGCCGGTCGGTCGCCGCCCCGCACCCCGTACGGTCCGCGAGCATCCCGGCCGGGCGAGGCGCGCGGGGGCTAAGTCATGACGGACCGCACAGAGGGCAGAAGCCACCGTCAGTCACCGGTGCACACCCGCCCCCGCGACGTGCCACCGCTGACGGTCCTGTCCGCGCTCGCCGACCCGGTGCGCATACAGCTGGTACGCGACCTGGCGAGCCACCCGGACTGGACACTCAGCTGTAGCAACTTCGACGTGCCGGTCGGCCGAGCCGCGAAGAGCCACCACTTCTCGGTCCTGCGCGACGCTGGCCTCGTCGAGCAGCGCGACCAAGGCCTCAAGAGGCTCAACCGGCTGCGCCGCGAGGAGTTCGACGCCCGCTTCCCCGGCCTCCTCGACCTGGCGCTGCGCACCGACGATCGGACTGACCCGCACGCGCGCGGTGATGTGGCCCTGACCGCCGGTGAGACCGAAACGCCACCTCTCCGTTGAACCGGCATGCTTCCATCGCGCCTGCGACCCCTTATGCCGTCCAGGAGCACGGCGTCGCGCGGGTTGGCGGTGACGCGGTCGTGGACGGCACCGAGAGGCCCAACCCGACTCTGAGCGCGGACTGCGACCGGCAGTTCGTCACCCACCTCCAGCAAGCCTGGTAGCACGCTCACGGAAGTTGAGCCAGAACCTGAGAATGTCGTACGCCGACATCTGTCGGCGGTGGGACAGTGGTTGGGGAGTGCGGTGTGAGTGTGTCGGCGCCTGCCCATGCTGGCTTCCGTCGCTTCATCGGTCACTTCTGGGGTGCCGGGACGAGGGCGGGGGCGGCCTTGAAGGAGATGGCCTCCATAAGCGGCTTGCGCTTGGTGTTCTGGAAGGCAGCGATGCGCCACTGACTGTCCTGTTCCCGGACCAGGGTGTAGGTCTGGACCTTGGTCAGCTTCTTCGGCCTGCTGCCCTTGTAGCTGTCGCCGCGGCCGGTGATCACGGCCGTGTCCGGACCGTAGAAGCGGATATCCAGGATTTCGTCGGCGAGCTGTGTGCCCTTGAGGAATTTGGC
Organism: Streptomyces sp. G44; assembly: GCF_016905445.1. GTDB lineage: Bacteria > Actinomycetota > Actinomycetes > Streptomycetales > Streptomycetaceae > Streptomyces. The sequence continues at coordinate 33,132 of NZ_JAFEXF010000038.1, read as the reverse complement.
GAACAGCGTCCGGTGGCTGTCGATGATGTCGCGGCGGCCCTGGTAGTACGTGCCGACGAAGGTGACGTAGGTGGCGTCCTGCGTGAACTGCGCACCGTACGTGTCGGCGTCGTGGCGTCGCCAGGCGTCGACGAGTGTGGCGATCACCGCGGTGACGGCATTCCGGTCGTCCGGGGTGGGCATGAGATCCTCCCGATAGCTACACTTATGCAGATGTTGCAGGTAGACATTATCTGCACGTGTGCAGCTATCTAGGCAAGGGGCACCCAGGGACATGGCCGACCTGACGCCGGCAGACGAGCATGTGGTCTTCCGTCAGTACCTCGACGCTGTGGGACTTCACGGCATGGCCGGGGCGGAAGCGGTGGGGCTCAGCGCCTCCGAGTGGTATGCGCTCAGCCAGATCGCGTTGGAAGGCACGCTCACCTCGGGAGACCTGGCCGCACGCACCGGTCTCACCACCGGGGCGACCACTCGCCTGATCGACCGCCTGGAGCGAGCCGGATTCGTCCGCCGGGCTGCCGATCCAGATGATCGACGCAAGGTCATCATCGAGCCGGTGGCCGACTCCCTCGACCATATTGAAGAAGTGGTCGGGCCAGCCCGGCGCCAGATCACCGAGGTTCTCCGTCGATACACGCCGGACCAACGCGCCGTTCTCTTTGACTACTTCACTCACGCCGCCCCTGCTTTCCGGGCGGCCACCGAGGAGATCAGGGACGCGGCAGCGCACCGCCGTCAGTCCAAGGGAGGTGCGGCGGCCCGCCGCCCGTGAGGGTGGTGGGCCGCCCAGTCGGACCGGCAGGTGCCAGCCGGCCCTTGGCCGTCGCTTCAGCTCGGCTGCGGATGCTGGTACGGGTGCTGGCGAGGTGGTTGGAGTCGGTTCCGTTCTCGGCTCCCCAACCGGTGTCCGTGCGGCAGACCCATCCGGTGTCACGGACCAGGGGGCCGGTACAGCCTCGGCGGCGCCGCATGCCGCCGACGCGTCCGCCGAGAGCTACCGGGTCTGCTTCTGGGTGACGGCGGTGAACCAGGCGTGGGGGTCGGTGAAGTCACACGCCTGCGCTTCGGCGACGGGCCCTGTACCAGCAGGTGAGAGGCCGTCAACCCGAAAGGGGCGCGCTGTGCATATACGTGCGGGAGCGGTCGCCGTGACCGTTCCCCGAACGATCAGCAGGACTTACCTCACCTCCACCTCTCGAGCAGCTTGATTTTGGTCAGTCGGACAGTCCGGGGATCTGGCGAAGCTGGGACAGATTCTGGATTTGGGGCAGTTGAGGCTGCGGGACCCCGGGAGGCACGGGATCAGCCGCGGATGCGGTAGGTGCTGCGGTGGCATGGACGGGGTGGGCCGGAATGGCGAGGATGCCGAGGCCTACGGCGGCTCCCAACAGGGCGGTGCTGCGACGGCGCATGACGTCTCCCTTCCTTGACGGAGGTCCGGCGTGACATGCCGGGATGCTCTCATCGTCCGGGCCGCGCAGGCGGGGCCACCCGAACCGGTGAGCCATACCGGTGACCTGGTGACGGCCCCTGACCTGCCGGTAGACGAGACGCAAGCACCTGAGGCCTGTCAATGTCCCGCCAGACCTGGTCGAACTCACGCCGGAGGCAGTACCGCGCCTGGTCAATCGAAGTGATCGCCGCGCGGAGAGGTGCGCCTGCCGTCGGGTTGCTCCTGGCGCCCAGCCCGGGGTGTGGCTGCCTGGTGCAGTCGTTCGGCAGCACGGCGCAGGTAGGCGATGACCTGGGGATCAGCGTCGAGGGTGTAATCGGCGTCGAGGACAGCGAGGTGCTGGGCGATGCCGGGCAGGTGGTTGCCGGAGCAGTCGACGGTGCAGGATTTTCCGTCGAGGGACGCGACACGATCGGGCAGGGTTCCGGTGCGGCGGCGGACGGTCTCGGCGGGGGCCTGGACGGTGGCGACGGCGCGGTAGCGGGCGGGCGCGGTGGCGATCTTCGTGGCGACGTAGGCGGCCGGGTCGCCACCGGGGACGGGACGGGGCGTGAAGCGGTGCCGGAGAGGCGTGGGGGCGGTGATGCGGTCGAGGCGGTAGATGCGCCAGTCGTCCTTGCCGGTGTCGTGGGCGAGGAGGTACCACGTGCCGCCGGAGGAGACGAGGTGGTGGGGTTCGACGCGGCGGGGGGCCGCGGTGGTGGCCTCTCGGGCGGTGTAGTCGAAGGCGAGCATCTCGTGGTCGCGGCAGGCGACGGCGAATAGGGCGAGCAGTTCGGGATCGATGCGCGGGCCGCGGGTTTCCCAGTCGATGGCGGCGGTGGTCTGATGAAGGGCGGCGACCTGGGTGCGCAGCCGGGTGGGCAGGACTTGTTCGAGTTTGGCCAGGGCGCGGAGTGCGGTTTCTTCCATGCCGGTGAGGTGGCCGGCGGCGGTGCGCAGGGCGACGGCGGTGGCGGTGGCCTCGTCGTCGTCGAGCAGGAGGGGCGGCATGGCGGTGCCGGATGCGAGCCGGTAGCCGCCGGCGTGGCCGGTGGTGCCTTCGACGGGGTAGCCCAGCTCGCGTAGGCGGTCGATGTCACGGCGGACAGTGCGGCCGGTGACGCCGAGCCGGTCGGCGAGTTCGGCGCCCGGCCATTCGCGGCGGGTCTGCAACAGGGACAGCAGCCGGAGCATTCGGCCGGGAAGGTCACTCGTCATGCATTCAGAATGGCCGTCCTTAAGGACGTGGTGTGTCCTAAAAGCCCCCTAACGTGGAGGGCATGTGTCAGAACAAAACCCCGCAAACTCATGAGGAAGGGATCTTCGAATGACTTTCATGTCTCCCGGCCAGGTTGTCCGGTTCGAAATCGGCGCCACCGACCCCGAGACGGTCACCGGCTTCTACGGTCCGAAGTCGACCCCGACTCCTCCGTCGATGGCCGCACCTACACCCGTATCCTCGCCCAAGACGCGCCGTGGCCGATGGGCGCGATCCAGCAGGGCGCCAACGGCGATGAGGTGGTCAACCTGTCGATCCTCTCCGCGGACGTTCACGCGGACGAGGCCAGGCTCACCGCGCTCGGTGCCACGGTCGTGGTGCCGGCCACGCAGGTGGCGGACGTGACCGTCTTCGCCCGCCTGACCGATCCGCGCGGCAATCTGTTCTCCCTGTTCTCCCAGTCCACCTCGCAGCGGTTCGAAGAGCGGATCGCCGGCACCCAGGAGTACGTGCAGCAGGCCGCCCACACGCCGCTGCCAGGGGCGATGGGCTGGTTCGAGATCGGCACCGCCGACCTGAAGGCCACCACCGACTTCTACACCGACGGCTTCGGCTGGCGTATCGAAAAGGACGACGCCGCCGGCGGCAAGCCGTACTTCAACATCCTCGGCCCCGGTGCCCAGTGGCCGTCCGGCGGCCTGTGGGACCACAGCGGCGACAGCACCGTCGGAGCCGGCGCCGATTATGTGATGCCCTGCTTCCTGGCCACCGACGTCACCGCCACCACCGAAGCGGCACGGCAGTGGGGCGCCCGAGTGGAAATCGGTCCGGAATCCAATCCGGACGGCACGGTCCACGCCCGCCTGACCGACCCCCACGGACGGCGCTTCGGACTGTTCTCCCCGCCCGCCCAGTCCACCGGCGCCTGACCCCCGAGCCGGGGCAGCGGGCTGGGCAAGCGCCCCGCCCCCCTCGGCCCCCCGGTGCCCACTGCACGATCCGCTGCCCCGCTATGCCGGGCCGCGGGCACAAGGAAAGGAAACCCCTCCCATGAACACCACCACCCACCACACCGGCACGCTCGACGGCTCAATCCTGTCGCATGCGATCTGGGCCGATGACGGGCGCCGGCTCGCCGAGTTCTACGCCGCGGCACTGGGCAGCACCGTCGGAGAGCCCTACCCCGACGAACACGGCAACGACGTCGCCTACCCCGTCACCTTCGGCAACACGGCCTACATCTTCTACACCTCGGCCTCCTTCACCGCGCCCGACTGGCCGGGGCAGGATTTGCCCTTCCACATGGACCTGGCGTTCCCCGATGTGGCCACGGCCGAGAAGCGGCTGCTGGAACTCGGAGCGACCAAACCCGACTTCCAGCCCGGCGGGGAGCACTGGACGGTCCTGCTGGACCCCTCCGGCCAGCCGGTGTGCATCAGCCAGGCCCAGCCCTCCTGAATCCAGACCAACGACACCTACTCCGAGCCCGTCGCCTGCGGGCTTGACCACCTCGCTGTCATTCGAAAGGCAATACTGATGAAGATCGCGCTGTTGGGGACCGGTTTCGGACAGGCGCACGCCGCCGTCTACGCCGCCCGCGGCGACGTGGACGTGGTGATGTTCGGCCGCGACGCGGACAGGACCGCCGAGGTGGCCGACCAGTTCGGCTTCGCCTCCTCAACCGACATGGACGCCGCCTTCGAGGACGACTCCTTCGATCTGGTGGACATCTGCCTCCCGATCCGGCTGCACGCCCCGTACGTCCTGCGCGCGCTGGCAGCGGGCAGGCACGTGCTGGTCGAGCTGCCCCTCGCGGACGATCTCGATGACGCGAAGCGGGTCGCCGAGGCCGCCGCACGCAGCGACAAGCATGTGTTCGTGGACATGTTCGAGCGGTTCATCCCCGCCAACCAGGCCCTGTTCGCCGCGGTACGCGGGAACACCTACGGCCGCCTGGAGCAGCTCACCTTGTGGAACCTGACCGCGCACCTGTGGCCGGGTGCCTCGCTGGGGCTGAAGGTGCTGCCGCTGGAGGCGATGCACAGCGACATGGACATCATCACCCGCACCCTCGGCCTGCCGCAGGACCTCATGGTGACCACCGTGGCGCGCGACGAGGACTCCGGGGCGATCGACGCGACCTTCCAATTCGACGGGGCGGCGGCCCGCAGTTCGATGTCCTCCCTTATGCCCGAGGCGTGGGGAGCCCGCGGCGGATACACCGCCTCATTCGAGCACGGCGTGCTGGACGCCTCGTCCACGATGGGCTTCGACGGCAAGCTGGCCGGCACGCTCACCGCCTACACCCCCGATGGCGCCCGCCGGCTCGAACTGCCGCCCGCCGACCAGTACACGGCCATGATCAGCCACGTCATGGACGTCCTTGCCGGCAAGGACGAGAACCGGATCGCCCCCGACAGCGTGCTCGACGCTCTCCAGCTCACCCTTGACCTCGACCAGAAGGTCAACGGCCCGCGCTGAACCACCCCTCAAGTCCGAGGGGGAACCGCTGCGGCAGTGCTGTCGTGCTTCTGTGCGCTCCCTGATGGGCGGCAGGTCGGCCCGACTCAGCTTCGGTAGGTCAGACCGTCCGATTGGCGGGCGCGGCCTCCAGGCGGTCCAGGCGTTCGTAGATGCGCGAGGTCGCTGCCGGGATCCGGGCCGGGCGGTCGAGTGGCTGGACGCCCCGCTCCGACGGCTCGCTGTTCGAACTGCGCCTTTCCGCCGCCGGCCGACCGGGCCGGAGGGCCCAGGAAATGGATTGCCGACCCGATGGCTGTGTGTCACCGTTCGGTCTGGACCGGCAGTTGATCATCGGCAGCCGGTCGATGCCGACATGTCGGCGGCCTCTCTGGGATGTACCGGAGAGGTGACGAAACGATAGGAACCGGGGCCGTGGGGAACAGTTACGAGGACAAGTGTCGCCGGTCGTTGGCCGAGGAGCAGGCGAAGAGCCTTGCCGAGACCAACAACTGGGAACATGTGGACAGGGAGCGGGTCCACCAGGACTGGGACATCCTGTACCGGGAGATCACGGCTTTCATGGACGGCGGCTCCCTGCCAGGGGACCCGCAGATCCAGGAGTTCGTCCGCAGGCACTTCGACATCGCCTGCCGGTTCTACACCCCCTCCAGGGAGGCTTACGTCGGCATGTCGCTTTTTTACGCCGAGGACGAGGCCATGAGGGCGTTCCACAATTCCTACCACCCCGGGCTGGTGGATTTCCTGGGGGCCGCGATCAAGGTGTTTGCCGAGCAGGGGAGCGGATTCGCCCCTAGCGCGGGAGCCGAAGCCTCGGTGTAGTCGGGCGGCATGGGCCAGGACACGCATGGGCGGGGTTCATGCCCCGGGGCTGTCGCAGCCTCGGGGAGGAGGTAGCAGAGACCGCGGTCTCGGGCTTGTGACGCGAGGCACCATCGTGCGTGAGGGCGACTTCGTCTGCGTCTTCTGCGGGAGCGGTCTGCCCGCGGTGTGGAACGTCGATCCCGTTGCGTGGGACTGCGGGTCGCAGCCACTCGTTGCTGGTCGCTACGAGGGCGGTTGCCTCGTAGCGGACGGCGAGCTTGTCGTATCGCACGGCAACTCCCCAGCCGCCCGAGTCGGAGGGCCGGTGCACAACGATCGGCGCGCTGCGCGCCCCTCCCGGCGTGCCCCGCACCGGTTCGGTGGGCGAATCGGCCCGGGCGTCATGGGTCACCTGTGGAAGCGGGAGAGCCAGGTTCTGCCGGCCTTCTGCGCGGGCACGGCTTGGTCCAGCTCGTATTCCTGCTCCTGGTCTTAATGCGCGCTCGCCGATCCGGTTGAACACCAGCAGCACCGGCGGGTACGCCGCATCACCCGACCAGGCGGCCCGGAGCGCTCCCAGCGGGCGCGCCACATCGGGCGTTCACGGCTGTCAATGTCGTTCACCTTCCTGCGGAAGAACCGGGCGTACTTCTCCGGCTTGTCGGCGAGCTCCTCCGCGGTCTCGTGGTAGTTGCCGACCTCGATGAACAGCAGCGGTACCCGCGTCCTGCGGAGCCGTTAGGACGAGGTCGCCTTGGCGCCGCCCCTGCTGGCTGTGTTCCATGTGCCGGTGCCGGGGGCGGTGGCGCCGGATGCGTTCGCGGCTCGCGGTTCAGGCGTCGGGGATCCATGAGCCGTGGATGCCCGTCGGGACGCGGCGCGGCAGTTCCACCGCGGCGACCGGTGGCCGGGTGATGTCCCGTGCGCTCAGGATGAGGAGTTCGGAGGCGTCCCGGGCGAGGTCGCTGACGAGGGTCATGAGGTAACCGTCGTCCTCGGCCGTCCCCTCGGCCGCCGGTACGAAGTACGGCTCGCCGTACATCCGCCCGGGCTCGGCGTCCGCGATCTGCCGCTGCCCGGTCAGCGCGTCGTACTTGACCAGCGCGTACCGTTCCAGACCCGCACCTGGGAAGGCGACGGTGTACGTGTAACGGTGCGCCGAGCCGGTCAACGCCTCGTTGATCGTGGCGAATTCGGTGACGAGGGAGTCGAGTCGCTCCTCACGGGCGGTCCCGGTGGCCGGGTCCAGGACCCACCGGTGACGCATCGAGCCGACGTCGGGCACGGGCGGGTGGCCGGGGGCGCCGGTCCACCACTTCCAGCTGCTTTCCCAGGACGACCGGTCGTAGCGGGGGCCCTCCACGACGATCCTTCCCGCCGCGTCCTCGTAGGCGTTGGTCACGTGGATCATCGCGCCGGCCTCCACCTCGTACCAGACGGGATCGGCGGATCCACCGCGCGGCATCACGCCGATCCGTGGCCGGTACGTGTCGCTCCAGCGGTACGGGATCCCGGAGTGCTCTTCGGCGTCGAAGACGACCGGCAGGTCGAGCCAGACGGTGTGGTGCGCGGTGAGGCCGAAGTCGTGCATCAGAGTGGGGCCCGCACCGGGCACGACCCGGCTTCTGATCAACTCCCCCTGCTCGTCGGCGACGTAGTACGTCAGGTGCGGCGCGAGGTGCGAGTAGCCGAAGAAGTGCAGTTCGCCGGTCTCCGGGTCCTTCTTGGGGTGTGCCGTCATGGCGGTCGTGAGTCTGCCCCGGAAGTCGTACGCGCCGATCGTGTCGAGCTCGGGGCTCACCTCGAAGGGCAGGTTGGCCTCTTGCAGGGCGAGGATGCGGCCCGCGTGCTCGATGACGTGGGTGCCCGCGACGCTGGCGGTGAGGTCCACGGTGCCGTCGTCGCGGACCAGCGGAGCACCCTCCAGGGCGGGGGTGCGGACCCAGCGGTTGCGGTACCACTCGGCGCGGCCCCCGCCGAGACGCACACCGTGCAGCATGCCCGCGCCGCGGAACCAGTGGGTGGGCTTCTGGCCGGGTCCCGGATTGTGCCCATTGCGGAAGTAGCGGCCCGACAGCTCGGGCGGGAGGGCGCCTCGGACGGTCAGGTCCCATGCGGTGACCTCGTCGGGGACAGGGGCGAAATGGCCGATGAGGTAGGGCGGTTGATGGTGGTCGGCGTCGGTATTGGCACTGGCCTTGGCGTCGGCTCCGGTACCGATGTCTGCGCCTGCACCTGCGGCCGTATGGGTGTCGGTCATCGACTCGGTTCTCCTTGTGGCGTGGATGGTTCCGCTGGGGTGCGTGTTCGCCGGCTGCCGCGCGTGAAGTCCGGTCGGCAGCCGGTGCCGGTCAGGGGGTGAGGACGACCTTGCCGCTGACCGTGCCGGACTCGGCGAGCCGCATGGCGTCGGCGACGCGGGCCAGGGGCAGTTCGGCGGCGACGCTCGCGGTGATCTCACCGCGTTCGAGCGCGGCGAACACCTCGCCGAGGTCGGCGCGCAACCGGGCCCGGAAGCGGTCCTTGCCGAAGGTGCGCCCGGCCCAGACGTTGAAGAAGTACGCGTGACGCCCGTTGGGCAGGCCGTTCCACAGCCACACCCGGCCGAGGATCTTGAGTACGGGCCACTGCTTGGACCCGGTGTCGTCGCGGGTGGCCGCGGTGCCGTACGAGACGAGCGTGCCGCCGGGAGCGAGCAGCCCCCACGAGTCGATGACGCTGCGCCCGCCCACGTGGTCGAAGACCGCGTCCACACCTCCTGGGGCCAACTCCCCGACCCGGCGCGGCACATCCTCGGTCCGGTAGTCGACGGCCCGGACGCCGAGCCGCCGCAGGGCCTCGTGATGCCGGGCGGAGGCCGTGCCGATGACGTGCGCGCCGGCGGCGATGGCCAGCTGGACCAGGAGCGAGCCGACCCCGCCGTTCGCCCCGTGCACCAGCACCGTCTGGCCCGCGCGGACCCGGGCCTTGCGGTGCAGCATCTGCCAGGCGGTGACGCCGTTCACCACCGCGGTCTCCGCCTCCGCGGCGCCCACTCCCCCGGGCACCTCGACGACGTCCGCCGCGTCCAGCAGGACGTGGCTGGCCCAGCCGCCGGTCTTGGTCAGAGCGGCGACCCGCTTGCCGACGAGCGAGGGCGCGGCACCGGGGCCGGCCGCCAGCACCGTACCGACGAGGTCGAAGCCGGGGACGAACGGGAACGGCGGCTGGTCGTAGTAGCGGCCTCGGCGCATCTGCTGCTCGGCGAAGGAGACACCGGTCGCCTCCATCTCGACGACCACCTGCCCGGCCCCCGCGGTCGGCACGGGACCGCGCCGCAATTCCAGACCCTCCGGCTCGACCCGCCCCGGCAGCACGACCTCGACCAGCTCCGTAGCAATCATTTTACACTCCCTAACTTGGCGTAGCACTTACCGCTTTAGTTAGAAGCTATAACTCATGAAGGAAGCCGTCAAGGGCTTGGGTGATAGCCTCTAACTCAAGCGTCAGGGCGTCAGCGGTGCAGGCAACAACGAGCAATTGAAGGGCAGGGGAGGCGGTATGTCCGAGACCGGCGGGACGGGCACGACAGGGAGGAAAGGCGCGGGGGTGCGGACCGCGCCCGGTACCGGTTCGCCTCGCGAGCGGTACCGGGCGCAGGTACGCGCCGAGATCAAAGAGCGCGCGTGGGAGCAGATCGCCGACGCGGGCGCCTCGGCGCTGTCACTGAACGCGATCGCCAAGCGGATGGGGATGAGCGGACCGGCGCTCTACCGCTACTTCGGCAGCCGTGACGAACTGATCACCGAACTCGTCCGGGACGCCTACCGCGACTTGGCCGACACCTTCCGCGCCGACGTCGACGCCTTCCGTGCCGACGCCGACACCGACACCGTGCGCGCCGACGTCGAGAACGGCGCCGAGGTCGGCATCGGCTCCGGCGCCGACCTTGCGAGCCTCGCCCACGCCCTGCGCCGGTGGGCACGAGCCGACCCGCACCGGTACTTCCTCGTCTTCGGCACTCCCGTGCCCGGCTACCACGCCCCGGACGATGTCACGGGGATCGCATCCGAGATCATGGCGGTACTGCTCGACGCCTGCGCCAAGCTCCCGGCCCGCACCTCGGCCGAGGCCGGCGACCAGCCCTTCGACCGCCACATCAAGGCGCACGGGCAGTGGGCGGGCGAGCACCCGGCGACGCCCGCCCAGCTCCACCGCGCCCTTTCCTTCTGGACCCGGCTGCACGGCGTGCTCTCGCTCGAACTGGCGGGCCACTTCACCGGGATGGGCTTCGACGCGGAAACCTTCTTCGAGGCGGAGCTGGAAGGACTGCTCGCGCCGGCCTGACCTGTGCGCCGGTCCCCCGGTCTCCCGGTCTCCCGGTCTCTCCCGCTCTCTCGGTCCGCCGGTAGGCCTGGGGCCCCTCGTTTTGTCGTCGTGGCGAGGAACCTCGTCATCGACCACCATCGGGCCCGGCGGAACCGGCCGCTGGAGCTCATGCCGGTCGAGGACCTGGACGCGTACTGGGACAGCACGGAATCCACGATCACCACCCATGCGGTGCTGAAGGCCCTGCGCGAACTCACCGAACAGCAGCGGACCGTCATCCGCCTCATGTACTACCTGGAATGCAGTGTGGCCCAGGCGGCCGAGCACCTCGGTGTCCCGCCCGGCACCGTGAAGAGCCGCGCCTTCTACGCCGTGCGGGCACTGCGCAAGGCGCTGGAGAGGCAGGGTGTTCGCGCCGGGTAGCCACGGCAGTCCCCCGCGCGGGGAAGCCACGACAGCCGCCGCGCGGGGTGGCTGCGTGACGCGCCCGCTCCCCGATCACTCGGGCGCGCTCGGCTCGTCGAGTCCGCTGATCGCTGCGGCGGTCTCGACGCCGTCGTCGTGCAGTATCTGGCGCATGCGGGAGGCGTCGACGTAGGCGGCGTCGAGAGGGTGGGTGAACAGACGAGAGAGCGCGGTGGCGTACTTGGCCATGGAGCTCTTGCCCGGGATGAAGATGGACAGTTCGTCCCGGGCTGCGAAGCTCCGCACCTCGACGTCGTGCGGCAAAGACGCCAGCGCCCCCTCGTCCGCCGTGACGGGAAGCTGCACCAGCCAGTGCGGTCCCCCACCGGCAAGGGTCCGGCTCCTCTGCTCCGCGGTCTCGACGGCCAAGGTCCGCCACGGCCTCCCCGCCACCACCGCTCCGGACGACTCCACCGTCTCGACCACGTCCTGAATGGTGGTGGCCACAGCGGCGTCGGCCGTGTCCCAGTCGGACCGTTCACCTCCGGCCGACGGGTTCGGCACCGGCTTGGACACCACGGTCATCCGGTCCACCCGGCGCAGGCTCACCTCGGGAGGCGAGGTGAAGAACTCGCGCGCCTCGTCGATCGCCTCGTCCTGGGCCTGCCGCTGCCGCTGCACCTCCCTCGTGTGCTGCCGCAGCAGGGTCAGGGCCGCCTCCGGTGCGTCGAGGGCACGACGCACCAGCTTCACACTCATCCCCGTGCCGCGCAGGACAGTGATCAGCATGGCCTGTTCGACCTGCGTGAACGTATACGAGCGATAGCCGCTCCGCTCGTCGACGTCCGCTGGAACGAGCAGCCCCTCGGAGTGGTAGTACCGCAGCGTCTGCGGCGGCAGATGGCACATGTCGCTGAAATCGCCGATCGACAACATGGCCCCATCCTCAGGGTTATGGCCACTGCAAGGTCAAGCGCCGTTCGGGGCAGGCCGCGTCAGGTGCGGGTCCAGCGTTGATTGCTGCCGCCGGAGCAGGCGTAGAGCTGGATCAGGGTGCCGTTGGCGGTACCGCCCCCGACGGCATCGAGGCAGAGGCCGGACCGGACGCCGACGATGGACCCGTCGGTGTTGAGGCGCCATTTCTGGTTGTCGCCGCCCCAGCAGCCGTGGATCTGGACGTTGCTGCCGTTGCCGGTGCCGGCGGCGTCCAGGCACTTGTCGCCGTGCACCCTGAGCTCGCCCGCGGCGGTGTGGGTCCACTGCTGGTTGGTGCTGCCGTGACAGTCCCACAGTTGGGGCCGGGTGCCGTCAGTGGTGCTGGAGCCGGGTACATCCAGGCAGCGGCCCGAAGCGACGCCCTTGATCTGCCCGGAATCCGAGGGAGGCGTGGTGGAGCCGCCGTTGAGCGCGGCGAGGACGGCGGTGTAGGCGGGCTTCTTGCTGCCGTCGCCGTTGAACAGCAGCGGCGTGTGCTCCGCGCGCCAGGAGTCGGTGTCGCGCACGCCCCAGACGGTGATGCCCAGGCAGCGCGCGACGGCCAGGCAGTCCTTGGTCACGTCGGCGTAGGTCGTGGCCGGGGCACCCTGGATGTCGAGTTCCGTGATGGCCACGTCGACGCCGAGAGCGGCGAAGTTCCGCAGGGTGGTGCGGAAGTTGCTGTGGTAGGGACTGCCGCTGTTGAAGTGCGCCTGGAAACCGACGCAGTCGATCGGCACGCCGCGCTGCTTGAAGTCACGCACCATGGCGTACATGGCCTGGGTCTTGGCCCACGTCCAGTTCTCGACGTTGTAGTCGTTGTAGCAGAGCTTGGCGGCCGGGTCCGCGGCGCGCGCGGTGCGGAAGGCGACCTCGATCCAGTCGTTGCCGGTGCGCTGCAAGTTCGAGTCGCGCCTGGCCCCCGAACCGCCGTCGGCGAAGGCCTCGTTCACGACGTCCCACTGGGCGACCTTGCCCTTGTAGTGGGTCATCACGCCCTTGATGTGGTCGATCATCGCCTGGCGCAGCGTGCCGCCGCTGAGGCTCTGCATCCAGCCGGGCTGCTGGGAGTGCCAGGCCAGGGTGTGACCGCGCACCTGCTTGCCGTTCCGCACCGCCCAGTTGTGGACGCGGTCACCGGCGGCGAAGTCGAACTGGCCCCTCTGCGGCTCGGTGGCGTCGATCTTCATCTCGTTCTCGGCCGTCACCGAGTCGAACTCACGGCCTGCGATCGTCGTGTACGACGAGTCGCCCAGCTTGCCCGAGGCGATGGCGGTGCCGAAGTAGCGCCCGCTCTGCGCGGCCGCGGCGCCGAGGGTGCTCTCGGCGGCGTGTGCGGTCGGTGGCGCCATCAGTGCGGCGGCCGCGCCGAGGACGCCGACGAGCAGCGCCAACAGTAACGCGCGGATCTTCCGGCGGGTATCTGGTCCGGGAAGGGCGAACAGGCCCATGACTATGCCTCCAGGATAGAGATCACGGAACGACTGAAGCGCGAGGGAGAGGTGTTGTCCGTGCACACTCGGCGGACAACCTGGGGACCGGAATCCGGGCGGTGCGGAATGACCGGACACAGCGGTCATGACGAGGCGGTCGCAAACTTCCGGGAAGTTTCCGGTCAGCGTGACAGCTTGTCAAGCCCCACAGAAAGGCGCTGTTTGCGACAGCTCGGTGACAGGGCTTGACCGTAGGAGCCCGTGTTCCTAGCTTGTGACATCAAAGAATCCGGAATTTATCGGAAACTTCTTGGACTCCTGCCTCCACCTCGGCACTTCAAGATGACTCCCACCGCATCCCAATGCTCGACTAGCCGATCGATGTTCGACATTTCGGACGCGCTGATTCGCCCACTACGTACGAGCAGATCAAGGCAGCTCCAATCCACGTGGCCTGGTCCGTCCCCCAACTCGCCCCGCCAGTCAGGAAACCGAGGTACCGTCATGCGCCGCAGACTCCGCGCCCTGGTGGCATCGCTCGCCGCCCTGCCCCTCGCGACGGCCGTCGCACCGTCCGCCCACGCGGCCGACCCGACGACCATGACCAAAGGGTTCTACGTGGACCCCGACTCGAGCGCCAGGAGGTGGGTCGCCGCCCATCCGGGCGACGGCCGGGCGCCCGCCATCGACACCGCCGTCGCCCGCACGCCGATGGCCCGCTGGTTCGGGGCCTGGAGCGGCACCATCGGCACCGCCACGGGTGCCTACGCGGGGGCGGCCGACCACGCGGACAAGCTGCCGATCCTCGTCGCGTACAACATCTACAACCGCGACTACTGCGGCGGGCACTCCTCGGGCGGAGCCGCCTCGCCGACCGCCTACGCGAGCTGGATCGCACAGTTCGCCGGCGGGATCGCCGACCGCCCTGCCGTCGTCATCCTCGAACCGGACTCCCTCGGCGACTACGGCTGCATGACCCAGGCCCAGATCGACGAACGCGAGGCCATGCTCACCGGCGCCCTCGCCGAGTTCGGCCGCCGGGCCCCGAACACCTGGGTCTACCTCGACGCGGGCAACCCGGGCTGGGAGACCCCGGCGACCATGGCCCGGCGCCTCCACGAGGCCGGCCTCCGGCAGTCCCACGGCTTCTCGCTCAACGTCTCGAACTACTTCACCACGGCCGAGAACACCGCCTACGGCAACGCCGTCAACAGGGAACTGGGCGCCCGCTACGGCTACACCAAGCCGTTCGTCGTGGACACCAGCCGCAACGGCAACGGCTCCAACGGTCAGTGGTGCAACCCCGCGGGCCGCCGGATCGGCACCCCCACCCGGACGGGCGGAGGCGCCGAGATGCTCCTGTGGATCAAGACCCCGGGCGAGTCCGACGGCGACTGCGGCGTGGGAGCCGGCTCCTCGGCCGGACAGTTCCTCCCCGAGGTCGCCTACAAAATGGTGTACGGCTACTGATCCGAGACCGCCTGCGACGTGGTCGCCGTGAGCCCGTCGGCACCGAGGCCGGCGGACCGCTGGACGTGCTGCCGGTACGTCCCGTCCTCGTTCGCGGGGTCGCGGCTACGGGGCGGGGAGCACGTGCGATGCGGATCGTGCCCGGGCGGTGGGCCGGCCGATCGGCCCGTCGGCCGCGCGGTGCTGCGTCACCCGCATCTCGCACCGCATCCGCCGCTCATGCCCCACCTCCCGCACCGCCCCCGTCAAGGTGAGCGGCACCGTGTGGTGGACGCGTTCGCAGGACGCGGCGACGCGTAGTTCGAGGGCTCCTGGTTCGACGACGCGACGGCCGTCCGCGCCCGTGTACGCGGCGAGGTCGGCGGGGAACGTGGCGTGGACCTCGGCCGAGGCGCCGGCGTCCAGCGGGACGCGGACGTAGCCGACGAGCCGGACCTCGGGGAGGGCGACGGTGCCGACCGGGTCGTGGAGGTAGAGCTGCACGACCTCGGTGCCCGCCCGGCCGCCGGTGTTGCGTACGGTCATCCGGAACGACGTCTCACCGTCGGTGGCGAACTCCGTTGCCTCGCAGCGCGGTTGGCCCCAGTCGAACGTGGTGTAGGAAAGGCCGTGCCCGAACGGGTACAGGGGCGTCGGGTCCACGGTGCTGGGGAAGCCGTGCCGGCCGAGCGGCGGGGCCAGGTACGGGGCGGGCTGGCCGCCGGGGCTGCGCGGCACCGCGACGGGGAGGCGCCCCGACGGCTCGACACGCCCGGACAGGACACCCGCGACGGCGCCGCCGCCCTCCTGGCCGGGGAAGAACGCCTCGACGACGGCGGAGGCCCGGCCGGCCCAACGGCCGAGCGCGTAGGGACGGCCGCCGAGGACGACGATGACGACCGGCGCGCCGCAGGCCATCGCCTCGTCGAGGAGTTCGGCCTGGCCGTAGGGCAGCCGGAGGTCCTCCGCGTCGCATCCCTCGCCCGACGAGCCCCGGCCGAACAGGCCCGAGCGGTCCCCGACCACGGCCAGGCAGACGTCGGCGCCGGCCGGGTCCTCGACGAACACGGCACCGGGGAACTCGGCGTGCAGCGCCTGCGCGAGCGTCGGCACCTCGACCCCCGTGGGCAGGCCGGGATGGTGGACGCCGACGTGCCGGGGAAACGTGTAGCAACCGAGCATGGCGGCCTGCTCGTGGGCGAGCGGGCCGACGAGCGCGATGCGCGGCCCGTCCCCCAGTGGCAGCACCCCGGAGTCGTTGGCGAGCAGTACGACCGATGCCTCGGCCACCGTGCGTGCCAGCTCCCGCATGTGCGGAGGGTTCAGGTTGACGGGCGGGCCGCCCGTGGCGGGCTCCCAGTCCGGGTCGAGCAGCCCCAGTGCGCACTTCTGCGTGAGGACGCGCAGCGCGGCCCGGTCGAGCAGTTCCTCGGGGAGCGGGTCCGCGGGGCTGAAGCAGCGGGCCGCCGGCAGTTCCACGTCGACGCCGGCTGCGAGGGCGAGCCGTGCCGCGCCGCCCTCCCCCTCGGTGACCCGGTGGGCTTCCTCCAGCAGCGAGACACCGTAGTAGTCCGAGACCACGGTTCCGCTGAACTCCCACTTTCCCCGCAGGAGTTCGGTGAGCAGTCGCGCATGAGCGTGGGCGGGCAGACCGTCGATGTCGTTGTAGGCGGGCATCACGGAGCGAGCGCCGCCGTCGCGTACCGCCATCTCGAACGGCGGCAGGATCACGTCGGCCAGCTCGCGCGGGCCGAGCGAGGCGGGGGCGTGGTTGCGGGCGGCGCGCGAGGCCGAGTAGCCGGCGAAGTGTTTGAGCGTGGCGACGATGCCGGCCGCCTCAAGGCCCCGTACGTACGCGGTGCCGACCGTGCCGACCAGGTACGGGTCCTCGCCGATGGCCTCCTCCGTGCGGCCCCAGCGCGGGTCCCGCACGACGTCCAGGACGGGCGCGAGCCCCTGGTGGATGCCGACCGCGCGCATCGACGCACCGATGGCCTGCGCCATTTCCGTGATCAGCGCGGGGTCGAAGGTGGCGCCCCAGGCGAGCGGCGTGGGAAAGATGGTGGCCTGCCAGGCGGTGAAGCCGGTCAGGCACTCCTCGTGGGCGAGTGCGGGCAGGGCGAAACGGTTGCCGGCGCGGATGGTGCGCTGCACGTCGGCGAGGCGGGCGGCGCCCTCGGCGGGTTCGACCGGGACGGTGCCGAAGGGGCGGGTGAGGTGGCCGAGGCCGTAGGGCAGCAAGGCGTCCAGGGCGGCGCTGCGGGCCGCGTAGGCGTGCTGGCCGGGCGCGACATCGGTGGCCCCGTCGCCATCGGTCTCGGCACCGATCCATGCGCTGGACAACTGGGCGGTCTTCTCCTGGGTGGTCATTCGGGCGAGCAGGTCCGCCGCGCGGACGTGGGCGGGCAGGGCGGTGTCCTGCCATGGCTCGGCCATGGAACTCCTCACATGCGATGTGATGCGGTACGAGTCGGGGAGGTCGGTCCGCGCGGGCTCAGCCCTTGGTGGCGCCCATCGTGATGCCGCCGATCAACTGCCGTTCTGCCACGGCGTAGAAGGCGAGGGCGGGCACCATCGCGAGGACCAGGTAGGCGAAGACGCGGGCGATGTCGGTGGCGTACTGGCCCTGGAACTGCTGGACGCCTACCGGGATGGTCCACCAGGTGGGCTCATTGAGGACGAGCAGGGGCAGCAGGAAGTTGTTCCAACTGGCCACGACGGCGAGGACGGAGACCGTGCCGAGGGCGGGCCGGGCCATCGGCAGCAGGATCCGCCAGAAGAAGCCGAACGGGGAGCAGCCGTCGAGGGTGGCGGCCTCCTCCAGTTCGCCGGGGACCTCCCGGAAGAAGCCGCGCAGGATGACGATGGTCATCGGCAGTCCGAAGGCGGCCTGCGGGAGGATCACACCCCACGGGTCGTCGAGCAGTCCGAAGGTGCGCAGCAGGATGAACAGCGGGAGGATCGCGACCGCGAACGGGAACATCAGGCCGATGGTGAAGAGCGTGAAGAGCGCCTCCCGCCCTCGGAAGGCGAACCGGGCGAGCGCGAACGCCGCGAGCGCCGCCGACCCGACCGTCAGGAGGGTCGTGCCCACCGCGACCAGGGTGGAGGAGCCGAGCATGCGCCAGAACGAGCCGGAGGCCAGGACGTCCGTGTAGTGGGACGTGACCCACGGTGAGGGCAGGCCGAAGGGGTTGCGGGAGAGCTGGTCGGTGGACTTGAAGCCGGAGACGAGCGCGTACAGCAGCGGCGTGATCATGACCACTCCGACCACCCACACGGTGACGTACAGGGGCAGGGAGCGCATCCTGCGCCGCGGCGCCGGGATCATCGGTTGCCTCGCATCGAGGTGAGGGCTCCTTCGGTGTCGCGGCGCAGCACGAACCGCTGGTAGACGAGGGCGAAGACCAGACTGATGAGGAACATCGCGATGCTGATCGCGCTGGCGTAGCCGATCTCGTAGCGCTTGAACCCGAACTGGAAGAGCGTGACGGCCATGGTTTCCGAGTGGTGGTCGGGGCCGCCCTGGGTCACCACCCAGACCAGGTCGAAGAGCTGGATGGCGCCGATCACGGACAGGAAGACGCTGATGCGGATCGTCGGCCCGAGCAGCGGCAGGGTGATGTGGCGGAAGCGCTGCCACGGCCCCGCGCCGTCGATGCGGGCCGCCTCGTGCAGTTCGGCGGGGACACCCTGGAGCCCGGCGAGGTACAGCATCATGTGGAAGCCGAAGTACTTCCACATCATGACGAGGAACAGGGTGGCCAGGACGTTGTCCTGGTCCGCGAACCACAGTCCGCCCAGGCCGTCGAGTCCGACCGCGCCGAGCGTCTTGTCGGCGAGTCCCTCGTCCGGCGCGAAGATCATGGAGAACAGGACGCCGGTGATGACCTCGGAGAGCACGTACGGGGCGAAGAACAGCATGCGGTAGAAGGCCCGGCCGCGCAGCTTCTGGTTGAGCAGCACGGCCATGGCGAGTGCGAACGGCAGCTGGATCCCCACGGAGAGCAGGACGAGCAGCAGGCCGCGCCACAGGTCCCCGAGGAAGACCGGGTCGTCGAGGAGGCGGGTGTAGTTGCCGGTGCCGGTGAAGTCCGAAGGGGAGCCGAAGCCGCCCCAGTCGAAGAAGCTGACGTACAGCGCGTACAGGATCGGCGCGAGGACGAGCAGGCCGAAGAGGACGAGGGCGGGCACGGTGAAGGCGAATGCGGTGAGCCAGTCGCGCGCCCTGCGGGCGAGCGGGCGCCGGTTCGCCCGGCCCGCGTCCGGTTCCTCGGCCAGGACGTGCCGCTCGCCGCGTGTGCCGGTTGATGTCGTCGTCATCTACTGGCTCTTGGCGACCTGGGTGATGGCACGGGCGACCTGTTCCGGGGACTTGGCCCCGGCGACGAGGCCGGCGACCGAGTCGTTGACCTCCTGCCCGACGGCCGGCGGGTATGCCTGGTCGAGGTAGAGCTGGAAGCCGGTCGCCTTGCCGAGGGCGTCCGAGACGTCCTTGAGGGCGGGGTCGGTCAGGGCGCTCGTGGCGTCCTTGACGACCGGCATCATGGCCGCCTCGGACACGAGGACGCGGTCGGACTCCGCCGTCATGAGGAACTTCAGGAAGTCGATGGCCGCCTGGGGCGCTCCCTTGCGCACGGCGTATCCGCCGCCTCCGCCGAGCACGTCCGTGAGCGCGCCCTTCCCGCCCGCGACCGCGGGGAACGAGAAGAAGGCGAGGTCCTCGCCGATGCCCTTGCCCGCGTCGGCCTGCACGACGGGCGCCCACTGGCCCATCAGCTCCATCGCGGCCTTGCCGTTGCCCATGACCGCCGCCTCGCCGTTGGGCGTGGAGTACGCGGCACCCAGGAAGCCCTTCTGGAACGGCTCCAGTTTCACGAGGTCTTCGAGGAGTTCGCCTGCTCTGACGAAGTCGTCGCCGCTGAAGTCCTTGGCGTCCGCCGCCTTCCGCATGCCGTCGACTCCGGCGATCCGCAGGGCCAGGTAGGCCCAGTAGTACATGCCGGGCCACTTCTCCTTGCCCGCGAGGGCGACGGGCGTGATGCCGGCCCTCTTCAGCCTCTTGACCCCGTCGAGGAGATCGGCCCAGGTGGTGGGCGGCGCGTCGATGCCCGCGTCGGCGAACAGTGCCCTGTTGTACCAGAAGCCGACGGCGCCGATGTCGAAGGGCACGGCGTATGTTCTGTCGTCGAACTGGTACGCCTTGACCGACACCGGTACGAGGGTGCCGTGCAAGGCGCCGAGGGAGGACGTGAGGTCCTCCACCAGTCCCGCGTCGATCTGCTGCTCCAGAACGCCGCCGCCCCAGGTGTGGTAAATGTCCGGGAGTTTTCCGGAACTTGTCAGCGCCGTCATCTTGGACTTGTACGCGTCGTTCTCCAGCGTGACGAGTTTGACGCGCACATCGGGGTTCTTCGCCTCGAACGCCTTGGCGCGCTCCGGCCAGACGGACTTCGACGGCTCCGTGGTCTGGATGTTCCACCACTCCACGACAGTGCGGCCCTCACTGTCGGTGGTCGCGGACCCGGAGTCCGCGCAGGCGGACAGGCCGGCCGCGGCGAGTCCCGTGGCCGACGCGCTCCCCAGGAACCGGCGGCGGGAGAAGGACGAGGGCACGGCGCCGGTCACGGACGCCGACATCGGCGCAGCGACTCTGTCGAAGGCTGGCATGGCGCACCTTCCGGAAGCGATCCGAAAATTATCGGGAGATGGCCACGGAAGCTACGGGTATGCGTCGGGGGTGTCAACGCCCTTGACGGAAAAGGCCGTTGCCACCCCCCACGGAGGCTGCTGCTCCGTTACGCGCGTCGAGGCCCTGCCGTGCTCGGCCGTGCCGTGCTCGCCCGGATCACCAGCTCCGTCGCCAGCTCCACCCGCGGCGAGGCCGGAGCCACGGATCGGGCCAGGTCAAGAACCGCACGGGCCGCCAACTTGCCCATGTCGGACAGCGGTTGCCGCACCGTCGTGAGCGGCGGGGACGACCAGCGCACCTCCGGAAGGTCGTCGAAGCCGATGACGCTCATGTCCTCCGGTACACGCAGGCCGCGCCGGCGCAGCGCCTCGATCGCGCCGAGCGCCATCTGGTCACTGGCCGCGAAGACCGCGGTGGGCGGTTCGGCCAGTTCGAGCAGCCGGTTCATGCCGGTGAACCCGGACTCGTGGTAGAAGTCGCCCGGCACGACCAGTCCGTCGTCACCCGTAAGCCCGGCCCCGTCCAGTGCGGCACGGTAGCCGTCGAGGCGGGCCCGGGAACACAGCAGCCGGGGCGGCCCCTCGATGAACCCGATCCGGCGGTGGCCGAGCCCGATCAGGTGCTCCGTCGCCGCCATACCGCCCGCCCAGTTGGTGGCGCCGACCGTGGGCGCTTCCGTGGCGGGCGAGCCGGCCGGGTCGATCACCACCAACGGCACGCCCAGGCGCCGCAGTTCGTCGTGGAGTCCGGGTTCGAGCACCGAGGTCACCAGGATCACGCCGTCCGAGGCGCGGGCCCGCAGATTGGTCATCCACTGCCGCGCCGCGCCCGCCCGGTCGTGGATGGCGGACACCACGGTGCCCACGCCCTGCTCGTGCGCGACCTCCTCCACGCCTCTGATGATCTCCACGGCCCAGGGGCTGTCGAGGTCGTTGAAGACCAGATCGAGCAGGGCCGCCCTGGTCGCGGCGGCCCCGGAACGGCGGCGGTAGCCGTGCCGGTGCAGCAGATCCTCGACGCGGGCCCGGGTGGCGGGCGAGACATCGGAGCGCCCGTTGACAACCCGTGAGACGGTCGGCACGGACACCCCGGCCTCCCGCGCGATCTCGCTGATCGTCACCTTGGCCGCCCCGTCCGGGCTCCGCATGCCTCTCGTGCGCTGGGCGCGTTCCCCGGCCACAGTCCCCACCTCCGTAGCTGTGCGCCCGGAACTCCTCCGGGAGCCTTCCGGAAACCGTAGGGCATGCCGACGGCCGCCCGTAGGCCACCTGTCACTCGGTCGGCGACGAGGAGCACTTCGACGGCTTCGCCGGAGATTCCGGCCCATCGTCCACTGTTCGCAGTCTCGTTCCACGGGAGCGCTCCCCCACGACGTCTGCGGCGCGGGCACCGGCAATGGCGTGCCCCTCCAGCAGTGGACCGTACCAACGGCTCCAGTTCGTGCACTCGGGCGGCGGCTACCACCGGCTGCGGGCGCAGCACTCGGGCAGGGCGCTGGATGTCCTCGACCGCCGACGGGGCGGGAATCGTGCAGTGGAGTGGCCTCGACGGCGTCAACCAGCAGTCGTGGCCGGCCGACTCACCGGACGGCCACGTCCGGCTGATCAACCGCAACAGCGGCAAGGCCATCGAGGTGCAGGCCGCGTCCACGGCTCCGGCGGTCCTCAAGCGGTGTCCTGACCGGCCCGAGGCCGGACGCCCAGCACCCACAAGCACTGGCGATCAAGGACTTCTCCGTCGTGCGGCACAACGACAAGTGGTCTACCAGACCGGTCCGTCCGCTACTCCACCAGTACCGATCCGGCCGACCGCGCTCGCGGTGCGCGCCGCGCCGCGTACCCTCATCGCGCAGGAACCGCCCATCGTCACCCGGAAGAAGGGCGACGACACCTGGATCGGCTTCTGGGGCATCTGCGACACCGCCGAGTGCCACCGGCCTGTGCAGCGCCTGCGGTGGGCTGTCACCGTCGGATGGGCCAGTCCGTCCCGCCCGATGGTGTGATGGCTGCGATCGGTCCCCCTGTGCGGTCGGCGGCCGCCGACCGCACAGCGGTCTCTCCTGCTCACTTCGGCAGCCTTTGCAGGTCTACCGGGTCCTGAAGTGGCGGAAGAGATTGCGGGCCACGTACACGCCCGGTCCACCGAAGCCGACGATGTCGACGCGGCCGTCACCGGTGATGTCGGCGACGAAGCGGGGGTGGTGGCCGACGCGCCAGGCGCCCGCGTCGTCGTTGTGGCCGAAGCCGCGGCACACCAGCTGCGCCTGCTCGAATCGGCCGTCGCCGCGGTTGTGCGACACCCAGACCCCTTCGTCGCCGAAGCCGACGATGTCGGGGTTGCCGTCGCGGGTGACGTCGGCGAGGAACCGGAGGTGCTTCTTGCTTGTCCAGCCCTGGGCGTGTCCGAAGTCGTTCAGGACGAGCTTGGAGGGCTCGAACGTGCCGTCGCCGCGCCCGCGTGCGACGACGACGCCCTGCGGGCCGAATCCGACGATGTCGACGGTTCCGCCGCCGGTGGCCGGAATCAGGAACCGGGGGTGCTCCTCGGCCGTATTCCACCCCTGGTCGACCCCGAAGTCGTCCAGGACCCACAGGGCGTCGGCGAATTTACCGTCCTCGTCCTCGTCCTGGAGGGCGATCCAGACGCCGTCGTCGTGGAAACCGACGATGTCAACGCGGCCGTCGCCGGTGGTGTCGGCGAGGAAGCGGGGGTGCTTGTCGGCGACCCATCCGCCCGCCGACTGCCCGTGGCCGAAGGCCCGGAGAGCCGGTTCCTGGGCGAGTGGTGCGAACTTGCCTTCCTCGTCCTGGTGTGCGATCCAGACGCCGTCGTCGTGGAAGCCGACGATGTCAACGCGGCCGTCGCCGGTGGTGTCGGCGAGGAAGCGGGGGTGCTTGTCGGCGACCCATCCGCCCGCCGACTGCCCGTGGCCGAAGGCCTTGATGACCGGCTCGCCGCTCGCGGAGGCGAACCTTCCGGCCTCTTCCTGCACGAACACCCGGACCCCGTCGGCGGCGAGTGTGACGGCGTCGGGCTTGCCGTTGCCCGTCGTGTCCGCGAGAGTCCACAGGTCCTTGGGACTCGGGGAGGGCACGGGCGGGTGCAGGACGCGTTCGTCGTCCTTGAATGTGCCGTCGCCCTGGCCGGCGGCCGTCACGGGCCCCTTGGCTGGTTTGAGCCCGACGATGTCTGCTCCGCCTGCTCCGGTGGTGTCGGCGAGAAGCCGGTCACCGAGGCCGGCCCACCGGTTCGGTTGCCCGCCGGTTGAGCTGCCGGCTCCGACGCTCCGCCACGCGCCGGCGTCCTGGTCGCTTCCGAAGCGCTTGAGGACCAGCAACATGTCGCTGAAGCAAGGTGTCGCCTCGGGTACCGGCCGGAGCGCGGCCGAGCGGACGAGTCGCCAGGACTGGCGGCTGTTCCAGTGGCTCAGTGGTGCGAAGCGCAGCACGGGATCGCTCGTGCGCTCGGGGGTGGCCACCACGAACCGCCAGTGCTGGCTTGGCGCGCTGTCGTCGTACTCGCGCAGGACGACCCGGACCTCGTC
Organism: Streptomyces sp. G44; assembly: GCF_016905445.1. Classification (GTDB taxonomy): domain Bacteria; phylum Actinomycetota; class Actinomycetes; order Streptomycetales; family Streptomycetaceae; genus Streptomyces. The sequence continues at coordinate 9,384 of NZ_JAFEXF010000038.1, read as the reverse complement.
CGCTGCGAGGTCGGCGAGGTCGAGAACGGCGCCGTCGGTGGCGTCTTCGATGAGATAGAGACCCGCTTCGTTCTCGACGGGGACGACACGCCAGTGCTGGGCCTTCTTGCCGGCGACGGCATCCGATTGGCAGATGCCGCGGTCTGCGGCGGCGGGATTGTGGAGCACCTTGCCGCTGACCGCGTTGCGGATCACGAAGGCCTGCTCGTCTTGCGCTTGTCCGCCTTGCGCTTGTCCGCCTTGCGCCGGCACGGGGGTGAGCTGCCATTGCTCCGGGTCCGGGCCGCCGTCAGGGAAGTCGCGTACGACCAGGGCCCCGTCCGTTCCCGGCGCGGACCGTGCGCCGAGGATCTTCCCCGTGGCTGCGTTGACGATCTCCAGTTTCAGTTCTTGCGTGGGCACGGGCATCGTGGTGCCTCTTCCGGGCGGTACGGGCGTGGGCTCGGGACAGGTGCAGTGGGATGGCGGCCGCGGATCACGTGAAGACGTGGTGGTAAGGGACGCTCCACTCGTTGGGCAGCCGCGGGTAGAACGTGTTGATGACCGTCCCGGTGAAGTCACCGCCCCAGTTGTAGGTCACGCGCACCTCGCTGTTGGCCGCCACCGCGTGGTCCTTGAACCCGAGGATGGTGTCCGGGTGGGTGATCGGCACGAAGGTGATGCCGCCCCACGGCGTCACCGTGACGACCCACAGCTGGGTGTCCTCCGGCGCGCCGTTCTTCCCGCGCCACAGATCACCGACCTTGTCGGGCAGACCCACCTGGACGGTGTCGCCCGTGGTGCCCGTGGTGCCCGTGGGAGCGTCCTGGTGAACAGTGATCCGTCGGCGCTGCGGCTTGGGCACGCCGTCGTCGCCGCGCCCGGCATCGGCCTGGCCGGAGCCGGGAGGCTTCGGGGCCACCTGGCCCGCGGCGCTCTCGATGAAGTACAGCGGTCGCTGCCCGAAGAAGCCTGCCGGGGTGATGTACCAGAGGTGGCCCTGCGCCTCCTTGACCGTGTCGAGCTTGGTGGACAGCTGGACTCCCTTGTCGTGGATGCTCTTGTCCAGCTCGGCAGGCCGCAGGAAGCCGCCGTTGAAGGCGTGTACGAGCATCACTGGCCGGTTCTCGACCAGCGCGGCCACGATCGCGTTGTCGTAGCTGTTCACCGCCACGGGGCCGCCGACCACCAGGTTCGACATCGCCGTGCGTTCTTGGGTGTACATCGCGGAACCTCACCTGTTGTCGAAGAGGAGAACAATGCGCCAGCCACAGGGGCAGAGTTTTCCGCGCGGCATTACCGGTACGTATTACCGCCGGATTCAACCGTCCCGCAGCGAAACAAATCCCGACGTTTGATAAACGCCCCGCTCCCCGCGTGAAAGAATGCATGCAGGGTTGCGCGAAGAGGCCCGTATTGACTGGCAAGGCCTCAACCTAGCTCAATCGGCGGCGTGTTGGAACGGCCGACGATTTGTTTTCACTCGATTGAGCGTGATGAGCCACTACGCCTTCCCGTGGAATTGAGCCCCTGATAGCTTCGAATTTCGGAAAGTGCGCGCATATTTGTTCCATTCCATACAGCGCGTTTCGGACAGATCAGTCGAGGACGGGGAATGCCTTCCACCGCATACAACCTGGAACGGTTCAAGCGTCATCCGCTGACCAAAGTGAACCTGCGGGAACTCAACGTCGACCTACAGGCCATCCTGAACCACCCCAATCTGGTCTACACCGACAACAATGGCGTGCAGCACAAGCCCATTGGCGCCTCCATCAACAAGGAGAGGTCCTCCAGCGCTTTTCCGGACACTGCGTTCGATCGTGGCTGGCTCGCCTACATGAACCTCGGGGAGCCGCTGATCGAGGAGCGGGGCGATATCACTCCGCCCCGGCCCGACACCTTCTCCTCGCGCGCCTATGTGAACCGCAGCCAGAAGGCTGCAATGACCTTCACCGACTCGGTCGAATTCACTGTGTCGAACGGGGTGACGTGGTCGCTGCACGGGGATGCCAAGCTCACTTTCGGCGGCAGCATCGGTGCGCAGTTGCAGTTGCAGTTGCAGAACCAGCTCAAGATGGACCTTCAGGCGCAGTTCGGGACGCAGATGCGGAACGACATGGCGAACAAGAACGCCAACACGGTGACCAACAAGAACAGCAAGGACAGCGTCGGGGTCGACAACGCCAATGCCACGGAGACAGCCACGACGAACTCGACAGGGAACTCGACGTCGAACTCGGTGACGGATTCGGTGGCGTTCACCACCCAGGGCAGTGCCAGTGGCAACGCGTCACTGAACGCGCAGCTGGCGTTGGGTCTCGCGGCCACCGTCGGCGGTTCCCTGACGACCAGCTGGACCTCGAAATCGCAGATCTCTGGCACGGTCCCGGCGGATTCCCGTGTGGAGACCATGGCCACGCAGCGGCGCGTCCACAGGCATTACGAGTACGAGATCCCGGTGACCTTCGCCGGGTACCTCGCAGTGCAGTACGCCGTACCGGTTCCGGTCCTGTCTCCCCCGCAGTCCGCGAATCCCGGGCTCGCCCAGGTGGTCGCTTACGACATCGCCAACATCAACCTGGCCGGCGGCGGATTCCGCATGAAGGGACGGATGGAGGTCGTCTCCGCCTTGGACGTCCATCACACGATGTTCGAAGAAGAGAGGCTGGTCTACAGCCAGCGAGCCCTGTACAAGGGGCCTTGACCGGGCGGCGACGCCATCACGACGACAACCAGGGGCCATGACCATGGTGTTCGACAACATTTTCGGTTTCGCGAAGAACAGCGCGGGACTCTTCTCGGTGAAGCCCGGCAACGCCGAGTCGCAGCCGGCTGCGAACGTGGACTTCGAGGACGTCACCGAGGACGCATACGACGACAAGAGCACGGACCTGTTCATCAATGGGATCCACGGGGCTTCCTCCCGGGCGAAAGTCGTCCGGGAGCAGGCACCTGAAGCGCGGGTCATCATGGGCATCCTCGGCTCTTTCATCCAGACGACGAAGGACTCGGTCCAGACGCAGAAGGACTCGCCCCATGCCGGCACGGTCTCCGGCACAGCGTCCGACGGCATGGCAAAGGCGAAGGAGACGGTGAAGGAGGAGGACGGCCTGCAAAAGCATGGGGGCCTCCAGAGCAACCCGGACAGGGCGGCATACGCCAAGACCCCCGAGGCGCCGAAGACACCCCAGGCCGCAGAGCCCCCCAAGCCGCCTCCAGTGACCGCCGAGACTCCGCAGAAGTTGGGGGAAACCAAGAAGACCGAGACGACCGCGGAGGAACCGTCCGGTCCTCAGTAGCGCTCACGTCTGAGGGGGGAGGGGCATGACCGCTCCTCCCCCCCTGGAGTGTCAGGCCGGGAGCAGCTGCCACTGACGGCCCCGGGGGTCGCCCTCCGCCTCGTACTGCTTGATCACGGTGCGGGCGTTGGTGTCGACCCGCAGCAGCAGGCCACTGTTCCGGTTCGCGATCTCATACGCCCGCGGGGAATCGGTCACCGGGCCCACCGGGATCAGCCGCCACTGCTGGTGGTGCGCGTCAGCTCCCTCGTAGGCGCGCTGCGCCACCACCGCCCCCTTGGCCTTGTGGGCTCCCACGACCTCCAGGACCTTGCCGCTGCGCACGTTCTCGATCCTGTACAGGACCTCGCCGTCGTCCTGCCCCGCCGCGACCAGCCGCCACCGCTGATGATCCCTGGGAACGGTGAGCGTCTGCTGCACCTCGGCCCCGTCCTTGATCGACTCGCGAACGACCGAAATCCTCAATTTGCTGCGGACGTTGGCCCAGGAGACCACCGTGCCCGAATCGGGCAGTTCCGCCAACTTCGCCGACGTGATTTTCCGGACCCGGGCGTTGCTGTAGTCGGCGATGTAGAGCGAGTCCACGCAGTCCACAGCAAGCCCGTACGGGTTGTTCAGCTTGGCCTTGGCGGCCGCCTCGCCGTCACCACCGAAGTTCGCGGTGCCTGTTCCGGCAAGCGGGCTGATCTGCCCGTCAGCCGCGACCTTCGTGATCCGGTGGCTGCCGTAGTCGGCGACATAGAGGTCGCCCACGCTGTCCACCGCCATCCCCACGGAGACGTTCAACGGGGCCGAGGCCGTCCCGGCGAGCGCGCGGATCTTCCCGTCGGCCTTCGTGACCTTCCGGATCCGCTGGTTGCCGGAATCGGCGATGTAGAGGTTGCCCGCGCTGTCCACGGCCACGGCGCTCGGGTGCTTCAACTGGGCATCAGTGGCGGGGGTACCGTCAGGAGCCGAGCCGTAAGTGCTCTTCCCGACGACCGTGCTGATCTTCCCGTCAGCCGTGACCTTCCTGATCTGGTGGTTGCCGTAGTCGGCGATGTAGACATCGCCCGCGCTGTCCACCGCGACATCGTGCGGCAAGTTCAGAGGGGTAGCGGTGGCCAAGGCACGGTCAGTGGCTCCGGTGCCCGTCCCGGCAAACGTATGGATCTTCCCGTCGGCCATCGTGACCTTCCGGATGCGGTGGTTACCGCAATCGGCGATGTAAAGGTCACCCGCGCTGTCCACAGCGATCCCGCGCGGGTGTTGCAGCGCCGCCGAGAGGGCGGAGACCCCCTCTGCTCCGCGTCCCGGACTCCCGGTCCCCGCGACCGTACTGATCTTCCCGTCAGTCGTGACCCTCCGGACCCGGTGGCCGGCGTGCTCGCAGATGTAGAGGGTCCCATCGCGGTCCACCGCGACCCCGTACGGACCATTCAGCTGAGTCGAACGCGCCAGCTCCATGCCCTCTTTGGCTGTCACTGGGGTAGCTGTTCCCGCAACCGTGCTGATCAGGCGTGCGGCTTGCTCGCCATCTGCCGTTCCCGTGTCAGTGCTCATCCTCGTCCCTTCACCCGTTCACCCGGATCACCCGTTCACCCGAACGCCGACTTGATGGTGACGCCGGAAGCCGACAAGCAGGACGAGAAGCAGGACGCAGGATCACACCCATGTCCTGAAACCGAGCGTTTACCCATCTACGGCCGTTGGGGCGTCTCCTGCGCAAGGCGAACCAGGCCTCGACGCACGACCGAAGCTCGGCCACCCTCACGAGGGATCGACAGGCATGGCGTTGACGTAATGAAGAGGCCCAACAGGATGTCGTCGATGTGCTGACGGAGGGTGAGAACCAGCCGGTGAGGGGGCGACGCCGCTGTCTCCGTCACGGGGCGCAGGCGGCCCGGCGTCACCTTCCTCGGCATCGTCGCCAGCCCGAGCTCCTCACATACCTCGGTCCCCATCGTGAGTGTGCAGAGCGTCCCGGCCACCACCACATGCCGGTAGAGGCGGCGGGTGCCGAAGCCGCCTGCACCGGCTCACCGGCGTCGCCCAGCCCACTCACCGGAAGGGCCCGTCGGTCGCGAAGGCGTGGGCTGCGAAGCGCTTGCCCATTCGACGGTATGCGGCGGCGGTGGGGTGAAGGCCGTCGGCCAGGTCATCTGCCTCCTCCGGGCCGAGCAGCTCGCGTCCGTCGAGATGGTGGAGGTGGGGATCGGACGCCTGTCGTGCCGCAGCGATCCGGGCAAGCTCGGCACGGACCACCGCCAGCGACAAGGCCCCGCGGGCCACATCGGCCGGGTCGCCCAGGGCAGCGAGGCGGCCGTCCGGGCCGGTCGCGGTCGGGCCGGGGGTCTCCTCCAGAGCCGGACAGCTCACCGGGGAGATCAACAGCAGCGGGGTGTCCGGATGTCCATCCCGGATCGTGTCCAGGAATCCGTGTACCGCCGGGCCGAATGTCCGCAGCCGGAAGGCGGACAGGCTCACGATGTTGATGCCCACCTTGAGGCTGATCAGGTCGGCGGGCGTGTCGCGGATCGTCCGGGCGACATAGGGGTCCAGCAGCGCGTTGCCCGCCTGGCTGAGGTTGATCACCTCCACCCCTCCGAGCGCGGCTGCCACCACCGGCCAGGTCCCGGTCGGGCCGTCAGCCTCGATGCAGTGGCTGATGGAACTGCCGTGGTGCACCCAGCGGCGCCGCCCGTCCGGCAGCGGTGCCAGCACGTCGCCGTCAGCGCGCAGTGCCACCAGTTCCGTCGGGGTCTGCTGTGGCAGCCACAACTCGACGCCCTTCATGCCGGCTGGCAGCCCGGCGAACCGTACGGTCCCTGGCTTGCCCGGGATGAGTCGCTGTACGGACCCGGGGCCCGCCATCCGCAGTACGTTGCCCACCGGCGCCTGCTGACGCCCGGCCAAGACGCCGTCCACCAGCAACTCCAGCATCCCGGTGGGGCGAGGGTGGGGACAGGAGTCGAGCTGGCCGGTGGAGGTGAGTACCTCGAACTCCAATGCGCGCGCATCGGTGCGGAACACCAGCCGCACCCCCGAGGGCATCACGGTCACCCCGTGGACCGACGGGTCCTGGTACTGCTCCTTGGTCCACGCGGGCAACCGCCGCGGCATCACCCCTGCCTGTGTGGGCTCCAGGTCCAGCGCTCCCCGAAACTCCACCGGACCGCCCACCAGCGGAACCGCCCGCAGCGCCACCGTCACCGCTCCTGTCCCAGGTCAACGTGTTCCACAGATGCCATCAGCCCGCTGCCTTCTCGGCTCATCGACGACCGCCGAACTCCCAGTCGTGGACCTCGATGTCCGCGTACCGGTCAGCAGTCAGGACGCCTCGTGCCGTGTCCGGATCCGGGGCCCTGAGCAGCACCGCCGTACCCAGCCAGGCGTCACCGTCGTCGGACAGCAGCGGCCCGTACGCGACCAGGTCGTCCCGGTCGAGCGGCAGGGCAAGGTCGGCGGCCGGGCCCTCGCCGAGGCCGAGCACCAGGTACCGGTTGCCATCGGTCCGGCCGCCGGGGAAATCCCACATGGTGCGCCCCAGCATGTTGCGCCACCGGCGCAGCAGCACATCCCGGTACGCGCCGGCCTGGTAGTTGGGCTCGTCGAAGGCGAACGCGCGGGCGGCGGCGGGATCGGGCAGGTCGACAATGTGCACGCTGCCGGTGGGCGTCTCACCATCGTCGGCGAAGGTCGGGCCGCGAGCGATCAGCTCCTTCGCGTACCGGTCCATGTAGGACCAGTGCTCCTCCACCAACTCCTCGCGTAACGCGAGAGATCCGGTCCGGTCACGGTGGTAGCAGAAGAACTCCATGACCACAGACCCTCCCCCATCAAAGCCACCATCTCAACTGGCTTTCGGCGACGATGGTCAGGGCTCGAACCGGGCAGGATTCCGTGCAGCGGCGTAGCCGTCACGGCCGCGCGGTCTCTCACGAACCGCCGCGTTCTCGCAGCAGATGCCCTACCCGCCGTGCACGTCTCGGCCGCCACCGTGCGGGGGCGCGTCGTCGCGATCATGCGGAGCCTGTGAACGGCCCTCCCTGACGGGCCGACGACCCAGGAGGGCCGCTGGAGTACGACAGAGAAGGCCTCTATAGCCTGAGTGACGAGCAGATGACGTTGTGTCACACGCGTGCGATGGCCAGGAGTTATGACGTGAGCCACCCCTACCCGCAGCAGCACCCGGACGGTGCGCCTCAAGGGCCGTATGGCCATCCGGCGGCGCAACCGATACTCGAGGCCCCGCAGCAGCACCCCCATGCCCACTACCCGCAGTACTCCCCTGCGCGGTATCCGCACTACCCCCTCCCGCAGAACCCGGAGTACACGCCGTACGCGGGATGGGGGCAGCGTGCAGGGGCCTTCCTCTTGGACTGTCTGATCAACTTCGGACCGTTCTGGCTGCTCGCGTGCGTCCAGACTGTCCTCTTCGACGGCCAAGACGCCGGAGAAGGCGAGACAACATTCGGTGCGTTCCTGGTCTTGCTGGGCTTCGCCGTCATGATCATCATGTGTGTGGTGCAGGCGATCCGTGAGGGCCGGACAGGGCAGACAGTGGGGAAGAAGGCCGTCGGCATCCGGGTCATCCGCGCGTACGACGGGCTTCCCCCCGGCGGCCCCTGGCCTTCGCCCGCCGGCTCTACCAGTTCCTCAACTACCCGGTGTTCTGCCTCGGCTGGCTATGGGCGAGCTGGGACGACAAGGCCCAGACGTTCGCCGACAAAATCACCAGCGTTGTCGTCATCCGTACCGACACCGAGCCCGTGCCGCCTTACGCGCAGGGTTGATCGATCGCCTGACGCGGGCGGCCCGCCTCATGCAAATCTCCCCGCTGCGGCGCATTCCTCGTGGGCGGCCACCGCCCGCTCGGCCGGCTTGTGTTTCGCGGCGCAAGCCGCCGGTGCCTGGGTGGCGTTCTGTGGCGACGGAGCGTTGTCAGTGCCGGGTGCGACGATCGCGCCATGACCGAGACCGCTGAGATGACGTATGACTGGCAGCCCTTCCTCGCACGGTGGAGCGGGGAATGGGCGGACGCGTACGACCCGGACGAGGTGCCGGACGCGGGGGACCAGGAGGCGCTGGAGGAGCGCTGGTTGGGCTTCGCTCCCGCGACGGGTGCGGACATAGCGGCTCTTGAGAAGCGCCTAGGCCTCCGGCTGCCGCCGTCGTACCGGCAGTTCCTGGGGGTCACCGACGGGTGGCGGCACGCGGGTGGGTTCGTGTGGCGGCTCGCGGGGACGCGGGAGGCGTACCGCCCGGACAGTGAGACGGACCTGACCGAGTTGTTCCTGGAGCATCTGCACGAGGCTGCGAGTCCGGCGGAGCTCCAGGAGGCACTGGTCTGGACACGGGGTCTGCAACTGGACGTGGAGTCCGACGCTCTGTCCGTGGCGCTGGATCCGGAGGACGTGGATGAGCACGGTGAGTGGGCCGTGCTCACCTGGGCGCCGTGGCGGGCCGCCTCTCCTGAGCGGTACCGGAGCTTTTGGGAGTTCATGCAGGCCGCCTATCGCGAGTTCCATCACTTGGAGGCGGGGCGCGACGGTGGGCGTCTGTTCACGAATGCCACCACCGAGGCGCTGGACGCGCAGGTGGAGGAGGCACGGCGGATTGCGCTGCGCGGGGACTACGCGCGGGCCGAGGCGGCGCTCGCGGAAGCCTGCGCGTTCGGCAGGCCCCGGGCCGCAGCTCTGCGGGAGCAGCTCACCTGGATGCTCGGCGAGCGGTACAGCAACGGTCTCGGTGGCCTGGCCGCCGATCCCCGCTACGCGCCGGACCTGTTGCCCGCGCTGATGGGCGGCCGGGGGTGGGGGTCTTGGGGGGATGGGGCGTACGAGTACCACCTGCGGGGCGGGACGGAGGAGGTGCGTGCGCTTGAGCGCATGCTGTTGGAGCAGTGCCAGGAGGGGGGTTATGCCTACACCGTGGCGGGTCCGTTTGGTGGCGCCGTGGCGGCGGCGCGGGGGCAGATGCGGGGGGGGGAGGGCGACGCGGCCCGGCGGGCTCTGTCCCCGGCCCCGCCCCCGGGGGAGCCTCTGGGGGCCCGTCACCCGGCGCCCGGGGGCCTGGCCCCCCGTCCCCCGCTGGGGGCGCCGGTCACCCCCGGACACCGCAG
>NZ_JAFEXF010000389.1 GCF_016905445.1 Streptomyces sp. G44 | reverse complement strand
GTGTGGCACCGCCCGGCGCCCAGCGGCGGCGCCCGGCGCGGCGGGGGTCCCGCGCGAGGCCGCCGCGCAGGGCAGGATGGAGGCATGCCGAACCGACTGGCCCATGAGACGTCCCCCTACCTCCTCCAGCACGCCGACAACCCCGTCGACTGGTGGCCCTGGTCGGCCGAGGCCTTCGCCGAGGCACGCGAACGCGGTGTGCCGGTGCTGCTCAGCGTCGGGTACAGCAGCTGCCACTGGTGCCACGTCATGGCCCACGAGTCCTTCGAGGACGAGGCGACGGCCGCGGTCATGAACGAGAAGTTCGTGAACATCAAGGTCGACCGCGAGGAGCGGCCCGACGTCGACGCCGTGTACATGGAGGCCGTGCAGGCCGCGACCGGCCAGGGCGGCTGGCCCATGACCGTCTTCCTCACCCCGGACGCCGAACCCTTCTACTTCGGTACGTACTTCCCGCCCGAGCCGCGGCACGGCATGCCCTCCTTCGTGCAGGTGATCGACGGCGTCCACCGGGCGTGGACGGACCGGCGCGGCGAGGTCGACGAGGTCGCGGGCAAGATCGTGCGCGAGCTGGGGGAGCGGCAGCTCACCCACGGCAGCGGCGAGAAGCCCGGCGAGGACGAGCTGGCCCAGGCGCTGCTCGGCCTGACCCGTGACTACGACGCGGCGCACGGCGGCTTCGGCGGCGCGCCCAAGTTCCCGCCGTCCATGGTCATCGAGTTCCTGCTGCGGCACTACGCCCGCACCGGCTCCGAGGGCGCGCTCCAGATGGCCGCCGAGACCTGTGAGCGGATGGCGCGCGGCGGCATCTACGACCAGCTCGGCGGCGGCTTCGCGCGCTACTCCGTCGACCGCGAGTGGGTCGTGCCGCACTTCGAGAAGATGCTGTACGACAACGCCCTGCTCTGCCGCGCGTACGCCCATCTGTGGCGCGCCACCGGCTCCGATCTCGCCCGGCGTGTCGCCCTGGAGACCGCGGAGTTCATGGTCCGTGAACTGCGCACCAACGAGGGCGGGTTCGCCTCCGCGCTCGACGCCGACAGCGAGGACCCGGCCACGGGCAAGCACGTCGAGGGCGCGTACTACGTATGGACGCCGCGGCAGTTGCGTGAGGTGCTGGGCGACGCCGACGCGGAGCTGGCCATGGCCTGCTACGGCGTGACGGAGGAGGGCACCTTCGAGGAGGGCGCCTCCGTACTGCGACTCCCGGCGCTGGAGGGACCCGTGGCGGACGCCTCCCGGCTCGCCTCGATCCGCGAACGCCTCTTCGCCGCCCGCGCCGAGCGGCCCGCGCCCGGCCGTGACGACAAGGTGGTCGCCGCCTGGAACGGCCTCGCGATCGCCGCGCTCGCCGAGACCGGGGCGTACTTCGACCGGCCGGACCTCGTCGCGGCTGCCGTGGGCGCGGGAGACCTTCTCGTACGCCTCCACATGGACGCCCGCGCGCGGCTCGTCCGCACCTCGAAGGACGGGCGGGCCGGCGCCAACGCGGGGGTGCTGGAGGACTACGCCGACGTGGCGGAGGGCTTCCTCGCGCTGGCCTCGGTGACGGGCGAGGGGGTGTGGCTGGAGTTCGCGGGCTTCCTGCTCGACCACGTCCTCGCGCAGTTCGTGGACGAGGAGAGCGGGGCGCTGTACGACACGGCCGCCGACGCCGAACGGCTCATCCGCCGACCGCAGGACCCCACGGACAACGCGGCGCCGTCCGGGTGGACGGCGGCCGCGGGCGCGCTCCTCACGTACGCCGCGCACACGGGTGCCTCGCCGCACCGCACCGCGGCCGAGCGGTCCCTCGGCGTCGTCAAGGCCCTCGGGCCCCGTGTGCCGCGCTTCATCGGGCACGGCCTCGCGGTCGCCGAGGCGGCGCTGGACGGGCCGCGCGAGGTGGCGGTCGTCGGGGAGATCCTCGGGGACCTGCACCGCACGGCGCTGCTCGGCGCGGCGC
>NZ_JAFEXF010000388.1 GCF_016905445.1 Streptomyces sp. G44 | reverse complement strand
GGGGTGGTGCGGCGGCGGCACATCTTACCGAGGGCGGGGGGAGTGCCCCTCGTCCGGATTGTCCCCCAACGGGGGGTGCCCGCGGGGGCCGGGCGGGGCCGGGCGCTGCCGGAGGGCGGAGGGGGGCGCCCCGGTGGGCCGCCCGCCGGGGCGGGCCGGGGGGAGCGGGCGGCGGCCCGGGTCTCCGCCAGGGCGCGGGCCACACCGGCGCGGGTCGTGATGCCCAGCTTCGGAAAGACCTTGTAGAGGTGCGCGCCGATCGTGCGCGGTGACAGGCCGAGCCGCTCGCCGATCTGGCGGTTGGTCAGCCCTTGGGCGGCGAGTTCGGCGATGCGGGACTCCTGGGCGGAGAGCAGCGGGTGGCTCGCTGGTATGTCGTCCGAAGGCGCGCTCCCGGCCCCGCTCTCGGCTTGGGCTTGGGCTGGGGCTTCAGCTTGGGCTTCGGCTGGGGCTTGGGCTTGGGCTTGGGCTTGGGCTTGGGCTTCTATGGTGCCGAGTTCGCGGGCCGCCTGTGCGGCCCAGGGCGTGGCGCCGAGGCGGGTGAACGTGTCGAGCGCGGCGCGGCACCGGGCGGTCGCGGCCACGCGCAGACCACGGCGCCGCAGCCGCGCGCCGTGCGCGAGGCGGGCCCGCGCGAGGGGGAAGGGCCAGCGTTCCGCGCCGGGGAAGGCGTACACCGCCTCGAACAGCTGATCAGCGTCGTTCTCGGCGGCGAGGGCCTCGGCGACGGTCACGAGGAAGGCGTGGTGCGCCGACGCGCGGGCGGTACCGGCGGCCCTGACCGCCCGCAGGTGGCGCACGGCGTCCGGGCGGTGTCCGCTGTCGACCGCGGCCTGCACCCAGTCGATGAGGGCGAGGTGGAACCACGGGCCGCGCGGCGGGACCACGCCGGGCGCGGTGAGGGAGCGCGCGTGATCCCACGCCTCGTCGGCCCGGCCGTGCGCGAGCGCGCTCAGCGCTCTGAGGCCGTGCAGGCGCTGGGCGAGGGGGAGCATGTTCCGCTCCCGCGCGGCCTGGCCGAGGGCGGGCTCCAGCGCGGCGAGGGCGGCGCGGTCCCCGCGGGCGGCGAGGACCTCCCCGGCGTTCTGCAAGAAGAGCATCTCGTTGAACGCGTAGCCATGGTCGGCGGAAGTCCGCGCGCCGTCGCGGGCCGCGGCCAGGGAGGCGTCCCAGCGGCCGTGCAGGAAGTCGTCGTGGGCGCGGAGGCTCTCGATGAAGGCCTGGGTGACGAACGCGTGGCGCCGTGCGAACAGGTTCGCGAGCGCGTCGTGCTCCCCGACGGCGTCGATCGCGGCGGCCGTCCACAGCAGCAGCCAGGCGGCGGGGGTCTCCCGGTCGGCGGGCAAGGCGGCGACGGCCGCCCGCAGCCGCCGCCGTGTCTCATCGCGCTCCACAGCCGGGGCGGCTCCCTCGCCGCCCGTCGGCGCCGCCTCTTCCGTGGACCGCGCCCCCGCCCAGGCGCGCCAGCACAGGGACACCGGCTCCGTCGCGTTCCCGGCGTGCCGGTCGAGGGCGGCCCATGCCCGCTCGTCCCCCGTGTACACGGCGACGACGATGAGCAGGAAGAGCGTCGGTTCGAGCAGTGCGGCGCGGTGGTCCCGGCCCGCCGGTGACGCCAGCAGGTCCAGCGTGCCGGGCAGCAGGGCGAGCGACGGGGTGGGGTCGCCGTCGAGCTGGAGCCGGGTGTAGGCGAGGGCGAAGGCGTAAGGGACCACGGGTTCCGGGTTCTCCGGGCGGGCCTCGGCCTCGGCTGCGGTGAGGAGGTCCACCGCCAGGCGCAGCCGCCCGCCGCGCGCGGCCATGCCCGAGGCGGCGACCAGGCGTGCGGCGCGGGCCGCGGGGCCGGGCGCGCGCGCAGGGGGGGCGGGGACCGGCTGCCCACCCCGCCCCGGCCGCGCGTCGCGTGGGACGCCGTGCTCCGGGCCGTCAGGGACGGCGAGCTGACGGAGGAGCGGATCGAGGAATCGGTCCTGCGCGTCCTGCGCCTGAAGGCGCGGGTCGGCCTGCTG
>NZ_JAFEXF010000387.1 GCF_016905445.1 Streptomyces sp. G44 | reverse complement strand
CGGCAGCGCACCGCCGTCGCGCAGGCGGCCCTGCTCTCCGCGCTCGTCGCGGGCACCCCGGCGCCCGAGGGCTTCGACCACGCGCGCCTCAAGGTGCAGAGCCACGCGCTGGCCGCCAAGCGGGCCGACGTGGTCGCGAAGGTCGCGCCCGAGCTGCCGGACATCCTCGGCGCGGCGTACCGGGCCCTCTTCCTCGACTACGCCCGGACCCGGCCCATGACGGGCGGCTACCGCCACGACGCGCTGGCCTTCGCCGGGCACCTGCTGCTCGCGGGCCGGACGCTGGTCCCCGATGCCGAGGCGCGGCGGCGGCTGAGCGACTGGTGGCGGGAGCGTTCGGGCCCGGCGCCCCTGTCCCGGCGGCCCGCCGCCCGGCTGCTGCACGCCCCCCGCCGCGTCCTCCAGAGGCGGTGACGTCATGAGCACCGCAGGCATCATCTACACGCTTCTCATGGCGCTCTCCTCCGTCGGGCTGATCCGGGCCGTGGTGGCGGCAGGCCGCGCCCAGGACCCGGCGGCCGGCGGCGGCCCCGACGACGAGGACGCGGGCGCCTTCGTGCGGGGCACGGCGGAGGCCGCGTTCCTCTCGGGCGGTCCCGCCCGGCTCACCGACGCGGTCCTCGCGGGGCTGCACGAGGACGGGCGCCTGGTGGTGGCCGGGCCCGGCGTCGTCGGCCTGGTGCGGCCCACCGCCAGGAACGCCGTCGAGCAGGCGGTCCTCGACGCCCACGCGGCGGCTCCGGGCGGCGCGCTGCACTGGCTGCGGACGGCCGTGATGCGCAGCCGTCCGGTGCAGGAGACGGGGGACGCGCTGGCGGCGCGGGGCCTCGTCATGCGGCCGGAGCCGCGCCGCACCTGCCGCCGCTGGGCGGCGGCGCAGCTCTTCGGGACCTTCGCCGGGTTCGCGTCGGCCGCGATGCTGACCATGGTGGAGTACGCCGACGCCCCGTTCGAGGACGGCGGTTTCGACCGGGTGTCGGACGGCCTCCTCGCCCTCGTGCCCGCCGGGGTCGTCGGGTTCGCCGTCGCGCTGGCCTGTGCGTCGGCCGTCGAGAAGCAGCTCACCGGCGCCGGGCGCCGCGCCCTGGGCGAGTACGTCGCCTCGGCGGGCCACCTCACGGGTGCGGCGCACCTCGTGGCGACCCGCGGTCTGGCCGCCGCCCACCCCGATCTGAGGGCCCAGCTGATCGCCGCCGCGCGCGTCGGGCGCCGCGGCCGGATGCCCGTGATGAGCCCGCCCTCCCTTCCGCATCAGAACCCGAACCTGTGGGGCCCGGCGGCGGTCCTCTGGTGCTCCTCGGGTGCGGGCGGCGGGGGCGGGGGCTTCGCGTGCTCGGGCTCGGGGGACGGCGGAGGTGGCTCGGCGTGCTCCGGCGGCCAAGGCGGCTCAGCTTGTGCGAGCGGTGGGGGCGGCTCGGCCTGTTCGAGCGGTGGGGGCGGGTCCTCCTGTTCGAGCGGTGGCGGCGGGGCCAGTTGCGGCGGAGGCGGCGGGTCCAGTTGCGGCAGCTCGTCCTCCTCCTGATGACGGGATCCCAAACGGAACGTCACCCACCCGTCACCCCGTGTCCGCATGGTGAATAAGCCATGGCGTACAGGGGTGGCTTCGCATAGAAAACCGCCATGCTCTGGGTCCCCCTGTTCCTCCTCGCCTGTGCCGTGACCGGTCTCGCCTGCGGCCGGCTCTGCCTGAGCGCCAGCCGCGCCGCCGGTCAGGAGACGAGCGCGGCCTCCGGCCACGAACTGACGGTGTACGAGGCCGCCTTCCTCTCCGGCGGTCCCTCCCGGGTCGCCGACGTGACGCTCGTGGCGATGGCGCGGGCGCGGCGGCTGCTGATCGCGCACACCGGCTGGGCGACCGTGGTCGACCCGGTGGGCCGCGACGCCATGGAGCGTTCGGTGCTCGGCGCGATCGGCCCGGCGGGCCAGTCCCCGATCGCCCCGATACGCCGGGGCGCGGCCACCGCCGACGCCGTGCGGGCGCTCGCGGACCGGCTGGTGCGCGCGGGGCTCGCCG
>NZ_JAFEXF010000386.1 GCF_016905445.1 Streptomyces sp. G44 | reverse complement strand
ACCCACGTCTTCCCCACGCCCGCCGAACTGGCCGACGCGCCCGGCTCGCTCGGCACGCTGGCGGCGGCCCTCGCCGACGGCGCCCTGCGCCTGGACGCGGGGGCCGACCGGGACGACGCCGAGGCGGCGCTGCGAGCCCTGCCCGGACTGGGCGCGCGTACGGCCGCGTCGATCAGGATGCGGGCCCTCGGCGACCCCGACGTGGCGCTCCCCGGCGAACCGGAGCCGGTCCGCGACGCCTGGCGCCCGTGGCGCTCCTACGCCCTGAGCCACCTACGGGCGGAGCGGGAGCTCACGCCTCACCGAGCCCCCAGCTGTGGATCCGCCGGGGATGGATCCGGATCAGCTCCTCGCTGAAGCCGGGCCCCAACTCGTGCGGCCCGGTGAGCAGTTCGGCCTCGCCGCGGATGTCGACGCCCCGCACCGACCAGGGCCTCAGGCTCACGATGTCGTCGACGACGAGGGAAACCCTCGGGTTCGCCTGGAGGTTGCGCCATTTCTTCGTGGTGCCCAGAGCGTGACCGCCGACCAGGATCGTGCCGTCGTCCTGCGGGAAGAAGCCGACGGGATTGGCCTGCGGCTGGCCCTTCGGGTCGACCGTGGCCATCCGGCCCAGCCGCTGGGACCTGAGATACGCGCGCTCGGCCTCGCTGAATTCGGTCATGCGGTGAGCCTCGCACGCCCGCCCGAGCCGCCGCAGCCGTCAACCCCAGAAGACCGCGCCGAGCCACGCCCCCAGGATCAGCAGGCACGCGAACAGCTCCGTCAGCACGCTCGTCCCGCCCATCCGCATCGCCGTCCGCGTCGCCGCCACCGCCTCGCCGTGACCGCCGAGCCGCAGCCGCTCCCCGGTGTAGATCCCGCCGATGAAGCCCGGGATCGCACCGACCACCGGCACCACGCAGAAGCCCAGCAGCGCCCCGGCGCCGGCGAAGGCGGCCATCCGCCGGGTGGCGCCGCTCTGCCGCAGCCTGCGGGGCGGCAGCTGCCAGCGCACGGCCTGGGCCGCGAGCAGGACGACGGACGCGCCGACCAGGAGAGTCCAGGCGAGCCCCTTCGGGTCCTGAAGCGCCCACCACAGGACGGCGGCCCACACCAGCCACGGTCCCGGCACCCCGGGCACCAGCACTCCGCACAGGCCGAGCAGCATGACGACGCCGACCAGCAGGAGTTCCCACGCTCCCATCTGCCCAGAGTGCAGCAGTTCCGGCGAAGGCGCAGGTCAAATCAGCCCTCGGAGGTACGCGGGCGGCGCGCCACCCAGCCGCGCTCGTACGCGTGCCAGCCAAGCTGGAGCCGCGTCGTCACGCCGGTCAGCTCCATCAGCCGCTTCACCCGGCGCTGCACCGTGCGCAGCCCGAGGTCGAGCTGTTTGGCGACGCTCGCGTCGGTCAGGCCCGCGAGGAGCAGCGAGAGGATCTCCAGGTCCGTGCCGTCCGGGCCCGCGGGGGCGTCCTCCCGGACCGTGCCGCCGTCCTCGCCCAGGCGCAGCGGCAGCGCCTCGCGCCAGACCGCCTCGAACAGCCCCGTCAGCGATTCGAGCAGGCCGCTGGCGTGCACGACGAGTGCGGTGGGCTCGGCGCTCCGCGAGGTGAGCGGCACCATGGCGAGCGAACCGTCGGCGATGACCAGTCTGGCCGGGACGCGGTCCACGACGCGCACCTGCTCGTCGCGGCCGATCGCCGCCGTCAGCCCGGCCAGGCCCGTGGGCGGGTCGAGGACGGCGCGCTCGACCACCACGCGGCAGCGGACACCTCGGCCCGCGGCGTGCTTCTCGGCGCCGGTCTCCATGCCGGTCACCGCGACGGGACTGCCGGTCACCAGTGCGCATACCTCGTCGCCCGCCCCCAGCTGCAACTGGAGGAACCGCTGCGCGACGGCGGCCGCCCCGGTGACCACCTCGACCAGGTCGTGGACGGCGGGTTCGGCGGCCCGCGCGCGGTACTCCTCGGCGAGCAGGGCCGCCGTCAGCTCCGCCTTCTCCAGCTCGTGCCGCCGCTGGGTGAGCAGCGCGCCGAGCGCGACGCCGGGC
>NZ_JAFEXF010000385.1 GCF_016905445.1 Streptomyces sp. G44 | reverse complement strand
CCGCCCCCTCCCCCGCCCCCCGCCTCCCCCCCGTCCCCCCCAGGGGGCTGCCCCCCGCCGCCCTGCCGGAGATGGCGGTGTCCTACCCCGCCAAGCCCCCCCGCCCCCGCGGCAACTCGCCTGCCTCCCGGAAAGGGAGGCAGCGCGCCGCCGAGGGGGGCGGCCGCCGGGCCCCCGCCGCTCGCCGCCCCGCCGTACGCGGGCGGCGCCCTCTTCGCCGCCGGCGGCGACGGCCGGATCGTCTCGGGTCACGCGCCCTGACGACGCGTTCCGCTCACGCGCTCTGATCACGCGCTCTGATCACGCGCCCTGACCGCTGCCGGGGCGGCAGGCCGCCGCGATGCGTGCCGTGTCCCAGCAGAAGGGCCGCACCTCCGCGATCCGGCCGTCCGCCACCGCCACGGTCTGGAGGATCGGGAAGGCGAGGTCCCTGCCGGTGGCGCGCGCCCGCGCCCGCACCTGAGTGCGGACGACAGCCGTGGCGCCCGTGGCGAGGAACTCCTGTTCCGTCATGGCGAACGACTCCCACGTCTCGCCCATCGCGCGGAAGAAACGCGCCAGTCCCGCGTGGCCGCGCCACGTGCCGCCGTAGGGCAGGCCGGCCGCCTGGTGGAGGACGACGTCGGGCGAGAACCAGGGGGCGAGCGGGTCGAACGAGGCGTGGCCGGGGCCGCCCGCCGCGAAGTACTCGGCCTCGGCCGCGTACATGCCGGTCAGGACGCGCACGGACTCCGTGGTGTGCAGGGTCTCCATGGCCCCCATACGACCCCGAACAGGCCTTTCCGGACCGGCGGTTATCGGACCTCTGCCTGCGCGCCGGGGCGGCGGGCGCCCCGGTTCTCCCCCGATCACCCTGGGGGCACATGCCCCTGTCCCGTACCGAACAGTGTGTTTTCGGACCCGTCGCGCCCTTGTCGGCGGGGCCGGTCTTGCATGGGCCGTTACGCACTAGTAGTTAACAAAGCGCCGGATTGCTCACCCGGAGGGTGTGGGAAGGCTCCTGCGGTACAGACTCCGGCACCCCGCGGACGGCACGCGCCGCGGAACCTCTCCACACCCCCGTATCCGTGCACGCGGACAGGAGCGGTCAGACATGCCTCTTGGCTCAACCCCTCAGCCCACCATCCCCGTTCTGGACGTCCGGCCCGCCGTCCACTGCGGCCGAAAACCGGCGAAGGCCGTGCCCGGCGAAACGTTCCAGGTGTCCGCCACCGTCTTCCGCGAAGGGCACGAGGCGGTCGCCGCCAACGTCGTGCTGCGCGACCCCGCGGGCCGCCCCGGACCCTGGACCCCGATGCGCGAACTCGCCCCCGGCACCGACCGGTGGGGCGCGGACGTCACGCCGGACGCGGAAGGACGCTGGACGTACGCCGTGGAGGCGTGGGGCGACCCGGTCACGACCTGGCGCCACCACGCGCGGATCAAGATACCGGCGGGCATCGACACCGACCTCGTCCTGGAGGAGGGCGCCCGTCTCCTCGAACGCGCCGCCGCCGGGATGCCGGACGGCAGAACGCCCGGTGACGGAACGCCCGACGAGGCGCGGGCCGCCGTGCTCGGCGCGGTGCAGGCGCTCCGCGACACGGCACGCGGGCCCGCCGCACGCCTGGCGGCCGCCCTCACCCCGGAGGTGGAGACGGCACTCGCCCGCCATCCCTTGCGCGAACTGGTCACGTCCTCACCGGAGTTCCCGCTCGTCGTGGAGCGGGAGCGGGCGCTGTTCGGTTCGTGGTACGAGTTCTTCCCGCGCTCGGAGGGCGCGGTGGTCCGCGAGGGCGAACCGCCGGTCTCGGGCACGTTCCGCACGGCGGCCGAACGGCTCCCGGCCATCGCGGACATGGGCTTCGACGTGGTGTACCTGCCGCCGGTCCACCCGATCGGCAGCACCTTCCGCAAGGGCCCCGACAACTCCCTCTCTCCGGGCCCCTACGACGTGGGGGTGCCGTGGGCGATCGGCTCGCCGGAGGGCGGGCACGACGCCGTCCACCCCGACCTCGGGACGCTCGACGACTTCGACGCCTTCGTGCGGCGCGCGCACGATCTGGACCTTGAGGTGG
>NZ_JAFEXF010000384.1 GCF_016905445.1 Streptomyces sp. G44 | reverse complement strand
AACCCGCTCGATGCGCACCGGCCACCGCGCGCAGGCGGGGGCCGCGCGCACGAAGTGTTCCGCGTGGACGTCCTGGGCCAGGCTGTCGTGGCGGTGGGTCTCGATCGCCCGCGCCGCGGCGACCAGGGGGGGGGGGCGGGCCCCCCCCCCCCCTCCCCCCCCCCCCGCCCCGGGGCGGCCCCGCCGGGCCTGCCCGGGGCGGGCCCCGCCGCGTCGCGTACCCCCCCCCCCCCCCGGGGCCCTTCCCGCCCCCCCCCCCCCCCCCGGGCCCCCCGCCGGCGCCCCGCCGGTCCACGTAGCCGAGGTCGGCGCGGGCCACGAGTTCGGCGGCGTCGGCGTACTCGTCGAGCAGTTCCGTGAAGGCCCCATGGCCGAGCCAGGCCAGAGCGGCCAGCGCCCGTGTCAGGTCCGTCGCGGCGGGGCTCGACTCGTGCGTCCGCCAGCCGCGCCGCTCGATCAGCGCCTCGACGGCGGCGTGCGCGGCCTCCGTCCCGGCGTCGTCACCCGTGACGCCCTCGCCGCCGAGCCGGTCCGCTGCCGCGCCGAGCACCTTGTGCAGGGGGCGGCTCGGGTCGTCGACGGCGCCGAGCACCTCCGCGATGGCGGCCACCTTCAGCCCGCCCACCTCCAACAGGGCGCGGATGAGCCGCAGTCGGCGCTCGTGCGTCTCGTCGTAGTGCGCCTGGTTGGGACTGGACAGTTCGCCCGGCGGCAGCAGGCCTTCACGGACGTAGTACTTGATCGTCGGCACCGGAACGCCGGTCCTGCGGCTCAACTCGCCAATACGCACGGTCCGTTCCCGCTCCTGTTCATCGGATCCCCCTTGCCAACCCCCGACCCATCATAGATAGTGGCGCTATCAGATAGCGGATAGCACCACTATCCATGCTTCCCCGGATTCCAGCCCGGGGCCCGAACCCACGGACCAGGGGGATTCCCATGCCCATCCGCACACCCTTATGGCGTTCATGGCACCAGCCGCTCGTCCTGTTCTCTGCGTCCATGGGCGTCCTGGCCGTCGTCTGCGCGGTGGGGCTCGTGGTCGACGACCGGGTGCTCGCGGGCGCCCGGATCTGGGCCAAGCCGCTCAAGTTCTCGCTCTCGTTCGTCGCCTACGGCCTCTCGCTCGCCTGGATGCTGTCGCTACTCGACCGCGGGCGACGCGTGGGGTGGTGGGCCGGTACGGTCGTCGCGGCGGCGAGCGCCGTCGAGATGGTGATCATCACCGGCCAGGCGATACGGGGCAGACGCAGCCACTTCAACCACGAGACGCCCTTCGACGAGACGCTGTTCGACGCGATGGCCGTCACCGTCGTCATCCTCTGGGTCGGCACGGTCGCCATCGCGTTCCTCCTGCTGTGCGCCCGGATCGCCGACCGGGCGGCGGCCTGGGCGATGCGCTGCGGGATCGCCATCGCGCTGGCCGGAGCCGCCGTCGGCTTCCTGATGACGCGGCCCGCGCCCGGTCAGCGGCGCGGCGCGTCCCCGGTGGTCGGCGCGCACAGCGTGGGGGTCCCGGACGGCGGCCCCTCGATGCCGCTGACCGGCTGGTCGACGACCGGCGGTGACCTGCGCATACCGCACTTCGTCGGCATGCACGCGCTGCAACTGCTCCCGCTGCTCGTCATGGCGCTGACCGTGCTGGCGCCTCGCGTCGCCCGCCTCGCCGACACCCGAACACGGCTGCGGCTCGTCCTGGTGGCCTCGGGGGCGTACGCGGCGCTCTTCGGCCTGGTCACCTGGCAGGCCCTGCGCGGTCAGCCGCTCCTCCGCCCGGACGGCGCGACGCTGACGGCGGCGGGCCTCATCGCCTGTGCCACGGCCGCGGGGGTGTACGCGGCGCTGCGGGCCCCGGCCGGGCTCTCGCGACGGCGCTCCCGGTCCTGCCCGAGCTGTGGTCCGCGGTCGGCGGCCCCGACATCGACGGCTTCCGCGAGCTGACGGCGCGGGCACACGGGGCGGAGGCCCCGTCCCGCGCCTGCCCCCCCCCCCCCCCCCCCCCCCCCCCCGCCGCCCCCCCCCCCCCCCCCCCCCCCCCCGCCCCCCCCCCCCCCACCCCCCCCCCACCCCCCCCCGCCCCCCGCGCCGGCGCCGGTGGGCGCGCCACGTCCCCCTCGCTGGGGGCGGGGCCCTG
>NZ_JAFEXF010000383.1 GCF_016905445.1 Streptomyces sp. G44 | reverse complement strand
GTCCCTCGGCGCGGGCGGCGTCGCCGCGCTGCTCGGCGACGTAGCCGAGCTGGGCGAGGATCAGCGCGGTGCCGGAGACGACGCCGAAGCGGCGGTTGAAGTCGAGCCAGGGGGTGAGGAGGCGTTCGGCGGCGTCGAGGTCGCCGCGGCGGCGGGCGCCGAGGGCGAGTCCGATCTCCGCGAACTGCTGGGCGGGCCGGTGGGACTGCCGGGCGGCGAGGCGGGCGGCGCGTTCGTGGCAGTCGGTGGCGCGGGCGTCGTCGCCGGTGAGCAGCGCGAGGCGGCCGAGCCGGGAGAGGCGGAAGGAGACCTCGGTCCACAGTCCGAGCTCCTCGGCGCCGCGCATGCCCTCACGCTGGAGCCGGGCGGCGGTGTCGTAGTCGGCGGCGATCTCGGCGAGGACGCCGAGCTGCTCGGAGGAGTGCATCTGGCCCCAGCGGTCGCCGAGTTCGGCGAACAGGGCGGCGGCGCGCCCGGCGTCACGGCGCAGGGCCGCCAGGTCGCCGCGGTACAGGGCGCGGGTGGCGCGGGTGCTGAGCGTGGCGGCCTCGCCCCAGCGGTCGCCCGCGGCCCGGCACTCGGCGAGCAGGGCGTCGACCCGCCGGTCCTCCTCGGGTGAGCGGTCGAAGCCGCAGCGGGCGAAGGAGAGCAGCCAGCGGGCGCGGACGCCGGCGCCCTCGGGGCGCGGCGCGCAGGTGGCGTCCTGGGCGCAGTGCTCCTCACCGACGAGCAGCCCGAAGGCGCCGCGGGCGGCTGCGGCCGCGCCGCGCGCCGGGTCATGGGGCGGCCCGTCCAGGCCGAGGGCCAGGTCCAGCGAACGGACGGCTTCGGTGAGCCGGCCGCGCAGGTACCAGTACCACGTCTGGGCGGTGACCAGGCGCAGGGCCAGGGCGCTGTCGGCGTCCTCGACGGCGTGGTCCAGGGCGGTGCGCAGATGCACCGTCTCGGCGTCGAGGCGGCGCAGCCAGAGCCGCTGGCGGGGCCCGTGCAGGGCGGGGGAGGCGCGCTCGGCGAGGTCGGCGTAGTGGCGGGCGTACCGGCGGCGGACCTCGGTCACCTCGCCCGCTTCGGCGAGCCGTTCGAGGCCGTACGCGGCGACGGACTCCAGCATGCGGTGGCGGACGAGGCCGTCGCCGTCGCCCGGGGCCGCGTGGGAGGCCGCCGCTGTGACCGGGGACGGGTGCGCGGGGGTGAGGAGGGAGCGGTCGACGAGGCGGGTGACGAGGTCGAGGACTTCTCCCGCCCTCTCCCCGTCGAGGGCGGATCCCCCCGTCCCCGCTTCCCCGTCCAGCATGCCCGGCACGTCCGGCACGTCCGGTGTGTGCGTCAGCACCGCTTCGGCGCTCTCCAGGGTGAAGCCGCCGCGGAAGACGGCGAGGCGGCGCAGGGCGCGGCGTTCGGGCGGGGTCAGGAGTTCCCAGCTCCAGTCGATCATCGCGCGCAGGGTGCGCTGGCGGGCCGGGGCGTCGCGGCGGACCTGGGTGAGGAGGCGGAAACGGTCGTGGAGGCGGTCGGCGAGGGCCCGCACGCCGAGGGCGCGGACGCGGGTGGCGGCGAGTTCGACGGCGAGGGGGATGCCGTCGAGACGGCGGCAGATGAGGGCGGCGGCCTCGCGGTTGCCGTCGGTCAGGGTGAAGCCGGGAGCGGCGGCCCGGGCCCGTTCGGCGAACAGACGCACCGCCTCGTCCTCGCCGAGGGGCGCCACGGCCTCCAGGGTCTCGCCGCTGAGGGCGAGAGGTTCCTGGCTGGTGGTCAGGACGCGCAGGCGCGGTGCGCGGCGCAGGAGATGGGCGGTGAGCTCCGCGGCGGCGTCGAGGACGTGCTCGCAGTTGTCGAGGATGAGGAGGAGGGTGCGGGGGGCGAGGGCCCGGGTGAGGGAGCGCACCGCCGGGTCCGCCCCTGCCGGGGGCCGCGACGGTGCCGCCCGCCGGGGCCCGGCGTCGTCGCCCCCGCGCGGCTCGTCCTCGTACGCCGGACCGGCCGCGTCGTCCTCGCGCACGCCCAGCTCGGCGGCGACCCCCTCGGGCACGCCTCCTGCGCCCGTACCTGCCTGCCCGACCAGCCAGACCTCGCCCGCGAACGGGTCCTGCTGTCCCGCCGCCTCTTCTAGGTCGAGCCCGTGTACGCCCCTGCCGCTCCCGCCCCTCTGCGGCGCCCAGCCGTCG
>NZ_JAFEXF010000382.1 GCF_016905445.1 Streptomyces sp. G44 | reverse complement strand
GGCCGGCACCGCGCTCCCGCTCGCCCCGTGCGCCGCCGCGGCGGGCAGCGCCGCCGCGATCCCGGCCCCCGCGGCGCCCAGCACCACGGCACGTCTGGTAGGCATGCCCGACACGAAGTACCCCCGGATCCACGGCAGTTGGTCGCGTACGCGTCCGCAATCTGCCATGCCGGGCGGGCCCGGGACAGTCCCGTGCCGGACTTTGTGACCGTGTCCCGCCGACGATCACCCGCCTGGGGGGGGCGGCGGTTCACCCACCCGCCCGCGGACGGCCTACAGGTCGTAGACCACCGTGACGGGCGCGTGGTCGCTCCACCGCTCCGCGTGGGTCGCGGCCCGCTCGACGTACGCCTTCACCGCGCGCTCGGCGAGGCCCGCCGTCGCGACGTGGTAGTCGATGCGCCAGCCCGTGTCGTTGTCGAAGGCGCGCCCGCGGTAGGACCACCAGGAGTAGGGGCCCTCGACGCCCGGGTGCTGGGCCCGCACCACGTCCTCGTACTCCTCGAAGACCTCGCTCATCCAGGCGCGCTCCTCCGGCAGGAACCCGGAGTTCTTCTTGTTGCCCTTCCAGTTCTTGAGGTCGGCCTCCTGGTGGGCGATGTTCCAGTCGCCGCAGACGACGACGTGGCGCCCGTCGGCGGCGGCCCGCGCCTTGAGCTCCTTCAGGTACACGAGGAACTCCGCCATGAACCGCTCCTTCTCGTCCTGCCGCTCGGTGCCGACCTCCCCGGAGGGCAGGTACAGGCTCGCGACGGTGACGCCCGGCAGATCGGCCTCCACGTACCGCCCACTGCCGTCGAACTCGGCCGACCCGAAGCCGACCCGCACCCGGTCCGGCTCGCGGCGCGTGTACAGCGAGACGCCGGCGCGGCCCTTCGCGGCGGCGGGCGCGTGCACGACATGCCACCCCTCGGGCGCGCGGACCTCGTCCGGCAGCTGCTGCGGCTCGGCGCGCACCTCCTGGAGGCACAGCACATCGGCCGTGGTCCCGCCGAGCCACTCGACGAACCCCTTCTTGGCAGCGGCACGCAACCCGTTCACGTTCACAGAGGTCACTGTCAGCACAACACTCGCCCTACTCTCCTCCGGCCTCTTCTCCCGGACCGCGGATCAGACTCCCACACGGCCGACCATGACCTGCGCCACGCTCCGCACCCCGTGACGCACGCCCGACCGCCCCGGCACACTGGACGACCGGACCAGCGGACCACCGGGTCCCGCAGAAAACCCGCCCCTCATCCATCGCATAGAAGTACGATGCCCCGCATGCCCATACAGACCGCCGACGCCGCCACCACCCGCGTCCATCTGCGCACCGTCACCTTCGCCCACCCCCACGCGGTCGAACTGAACGACCGGGTCCAGCGCGAGTACGCGGAGCGCTACGGCGACGACGGCGACGTCACCTTCCTCGAACCGTCCATGTTCGAGCCGCCGCGGGGCCTCTACCTCATGGCGTACGACGAACACGGCACCCCGCTGGCCACCGGCGGCTGGCGGGCGATGGACGAGAACGGCGAGGGGTACGCGGACGGCGACGCGGAGCTCAAGCGGATGTACGTCACCCCGGAGGCGCGCGGCCTCGGCCTCGCCCGGCGCATCCTGGCGGAGCTGGAGACCGACGCACGGGCGGCGGGCCGCGTGCGGATGGTCCTGGAGACGGGCACGAAGCAGCCCGAGGCGATAGCCCTCTACACCTCCAGCGGCTACACCCCCGCCCCGGCCAAGTTCGGCCACTACCGCTTCCACGACGAGAGCCTCTGCTACACGAAGGCCCTCTGAGGGAGTGTGCGGCAACGCAAAGATCCCGCCCAGTTCGAAGAACTGGACGGGATCTCATGTGCAGTGGACCTGTGGGGATTTGAACCCCAGACCCCCTCGATGCGAACGAGGTGCGCTACCAGACTGCGCCACAGGCCCTTGCAACGAGTGAAACTCTAGCATCCCGATCGGGGTGCTCGGAAATCCGGTCCTGGCAGGTCAGCCGGGGCGGACCCCACGACGCCTCACTCGTTGGCGGCGCGGGGCCTGTCCCCGTCCTCGTACTGGTCGAAGAGGGGCGTACGACCGCGCTCGCGGGCCCGCCGCGCGGACGCCGCCCGCCGCTTGTCGCTGCGCCCGCCGGCCACGTCGGAACCGTCGGCGGCGTCGCTGTCGCCCGCGGACCCGGAAGAGCGGGCAGCCCCAGCGCCCCCGGCAGCCC
>NZ_JAFEXF010000381.1 GCF_016905445.1 Streptomyces sp. G44 | reverse complement strand
GGTGTGGCTGGTGCGGGGTTTGATCTGGCTGTGTGGCCGCCGGTGGGGGCGACGGCGCTGGATGTGGAGGGGTTGTATCCGGGGCTGGCCGAGGTGGGTCTGGCGTATGGTGCGTCCTTCCGGGGGCTGCGTGCCGCCTGGCGGCGTGGCGAGGAGGTGTTCGCCGAGGTCGCCCTGCCCGAGCAGGAGGCGGGCCGTGCCGCGGAGTTCGGGCTGCACCCGGCGCTGCTCGACGCCTCCTTGCACGCGGTCGGACTCGGCGACTTCGTCGACGGCTCCGGCGGGGCCGCCCTGCCCTTCGAGTGGAGCGGGATGTCGCTGCACGCCACCGGTGCGAGCGCCGTGCGGGTGCGCCTGACCTCCGTCGGCCCGAACGCGGTCGCCGTCGAGATCGCCGACGAGACCGGCGCCCCCGTGGCCCGCGTGGACTCCCTCGTGCTGCGCGCGGCTGCCGCACCGCGCCAGCCCGCCCGCGGCACCGCTCACCGGGACTCCCTCTTCCGTACGGAATGGACGGCCCTGACCGCCGAGGAGACCGTCACGGCCGACTGGGCGGCGATCGGCACGTGGACCGGCGACATCGGCGCGCCCGTGCGCACGGCCGACTCGCCGGCCGCGCTCGCGGAGACGGCCGAACGCTCCGGAAACGCGCCGGACTTCGTCCTCGTCAAGTGCCGCACACCCGCGTACGACGACGCGGAGGGCGCCGACGCGGCCGCCGCTGCCCGGTCAGCGGTGAACGAGATCCTCGACCTGCTCCAGACGTGGTTCACCGACGAGCGGTTCACCGACGACCGGTTCGCCGGGACGCGGCTCGTCGTCGTCACCGACGGTGCTGTCGCCGTCGGGCCCGACGCGGACGTCACCGATCTCCCGGGTGCCGCGGTCTGGGGCCTGGTCCGCTCCGCGCAGTCCGAGAACCCCGGCCGTATCGTGCTGGCCGACCTCGACGCGGCGACCGCGTCGGCGGCGGCCCTTCCCGCCGCACTCGCCACGGGCGAGCCGCAGGTCGCCCTGCGCGAGGGAGTCGCGTACGCCCCGCGCCTGGCCCGTGTCGGCACGGACGGCACCCTGGTGCCGCCGGTGGGGGAGCCCGGCTGGTTCGTCGGCCCGATGGGAGGCGATTCCCTCGACGGGCTCGGCATCCAGCTCAGCGATGCCGCGACGGCGCCGCTGGCTGACGGCGACATCCGCATCGGCGTACGGTCGGCGGGCATCAACTTCCGTGACGTCCTCATCGCGCTCGGCATGTACCCGGGCGATGCCGTGATGGGCGGCGAGATCGCCGGTGTGATCACCGAAGTCGGCCCGGGCGTGGACGACCTGGCGGTCGGCGACCGTGTCTTCGGCATGGTGCAGCAGGCGTTCGGCCCCGTGGTGACCGCCGACCGGCGCCGAGTGGCCCCCGCCCCGCGATCCTGGTCCTACGAGCAGGCCGCGACCACGCCGATCGTGTTCCTGACGGCGCTGTACGGACTGCGGGACCTGGCGGGGCTGCGGGCCGGTGAGCGGGTGCTGGTGCACGCGGGTGCCGGTGGTGTGGGCATGGCCGCGATCCAGCTGGCCCGGCACCTGGGTGCGGAGGTGTTCGCCACCGCCAGTGAGGGCAAGTGGGACACGCTGCGTTCGCTCGGCCTTGACGACGCACACATCGCTTCCTCGCGGACCTTGGACTTCGAGGAGAAGTTCCTCGCCGTCACCGATGGTCAGGGCATGGACGTGGTCCTCAACTCCCTGGCCAGGGAGTTCGTCGACGCCTCGCTGCGGCTGCTGCCACGGGGCGGCAGATTCCTGGAGATGGGCAAGACCGACATCCGCCAGGCGGGCGTCGTCGCGGCACACCACCCCGGCGTCGACTACCAGGCGTTCGACCTGGCAGAGGCCGGCCCGGACCACACGCAGACGCTGCTGCGCCACCTGCTGGAGTTGTTCGAGCAGGGCGCGCTGGCACCCCTGCCGGTACGCACCTGGGACGTGCGCCGGGCGCGGGAGGCGTTCCGGTACGTCAGCCAGGCCAGGCACATCGGCAAGGTGGCCCTGACGATGCCGCGCCGGCCGGACCCGGAGGGGACGGTGCTGCTGACGGGTGCGACCGGCACGCTGGGCACTTTGGTGGCGCGGCATCTGGTGGCCGAACGGGAGGTGCGGGATCTGCTGCTCCTCTCGCGGCGCGGCGAGCAGGCCCCGGGTGCCACCGAGCTGGCCCG
>NZ_JAFEXF010000380.1 GCF_016905445.1 Streptomyces sp. G44 | reverse complement strand
GTCGACCGCGCAGGCGCGGCGCCGGGCACGGGCCGCCAACCGGCGGCCCAGCGGGCGCGAGCGGCACGACGAGAAGATCACCGTGTACGTCTCCGCCGAGGAGCTCATGGACCTCGAACACGCGCGCCTCGTGCTGCGCGGCGAGCACGGCCTCGCGGTCGACCGCGGACGCATCGTGCGGGAGGCCGTCGCGGTCGTCCTCGCGGATCTGGAGTCGCGGGGGGACGCGAGCATCCTCGTACGACGGCTGCGCGGGCGGTAGGGGTAGCGTTCCCGTCGATGCCCCTGAACGACGATCCCGCGCCGCCCGCCCGCCGGCGCGCCCTGGGGCGGGGGCCGGAGGCGTCGGCTCCCGCGGAGCGGCCCGTGGCCGAGCCCGAGCCCGCCGCCGAGGCTGATCCTGCCGCCGAGCCCGAGCCCGAGCACGCGGCCGAACCGGACGACGGGCGGTTCAAGGTCCGGCTCGCGAACTTCGAAGGGCCCTTCGACCTGCTGCTTCAGCTCATCGCCAAGCACAAGCTGGACGTCACCGAGGTCGCGCTGTCCAAGGTGACCGATGAGTTCATGGCGCACATCCGGGCCATGGGGGCCGACTGGGACCTCGACCAGACGACCGAGTTCCTGGTGGTCGCCGCCACGCTGCTCGACCTGAAGGCGGCGCGGCTGCTGCCCGCCGCCGAGGTCGAGGACGAGGCCGACCTCGCGCTGCTCGAAGCGCGGGACCTGCTCTTCGCGCGGCTGCTCCAGTACCGCGCGTACAAACAGATCGCGGACATCTTCAGCGGGCGGCTGGAGGCGGAGGCCCGCCGCTACCCGCGCACCGTCGGGCTCGAACCGCACCATGCCGAGCTGCTGCCGGAAGTCGTCATCAGCATCGGCGCCGAGGGATTCGCGAAGCTCGCCGTGAAGGCCATGCAGCCCCGCGCGAAGCCGCAGGTGTACGTCGACCACATCCATGCCCCGCTGGTGTCCGTACGGGAACAGGCGGGGCTGGTCGTCGCCCGGCTGCGGGAGCGGGGGGAGGTCAGCTTCCAGGTGCTCGTGGCGGACGCGGGGGACACCCTCACCGTCGTCGCGCGGTTCCTCGCCCTGCTGGAGCTGTACCGGGAGAAGGCCGTCGCCCTGGACCAGGAGGACCCGCTGGGCGAGCTGCTGGTGCGCTGGACCGGTGGGGACGGCGCCGAGGAACCGACCGTGACCGACGAGTTCGACCGGGCCCCCGAGCCGATGGAGGAGAAGGCGTGAGCGAGCACCCCGCGGGGGACCCGGCCGATGCCGTCGCGGAACTGGAGCTGCGGCCCGCGCTGGAGGCCGTCCTGATGGTCGTCGACGAGCCGGCCACCGAGGAACACCTGGCGAAGATCCTCCAGCGGCCCCGGCGCGCGGTCGCGGACGCGCTGCGCGCCCTGGCCGACGAGTACACCGTGCAGAAGCGCGGCTTCGAGCTGCGGCTCGTCGCGGGCGGCTGGCGGTTCTACACCCGCCCCGAGTACGCCGCCGCCGTGGAGGGCTTCGTGCTCGACGGGCAGCAGGCGCGGCTCACTCAGGCGGCCCTGGAGACCCTCGCGGTGGTCGCGTACCGCCAGCCGGTCAGCCGCTCGCGGGTCTCCGCGGTGCGCGGCGTGAACTGTGACGGCGTGATGCGCACCCTCCTCCAGCGGGGTTTGGTGGAGGAGGCGGGCGCGGAACCCGAAACAGGTGCGATCCTGTACAGGACGACGAACTACTTCCTGGAGCGGATGGGCCTGCGCGGCCTGGACGAGCTCCCGGAGCTCGCGCCCTTCCTCCCCGAGGCGGACGCGATCGAGGCCGAGACCCAGGAAGGCGTTCCGTCGTTCGACCCGGACGCACCCGATGCGCCGGGGTACGAGTACACCCAGGACACAGCCGACTAGACGGAACTTTGATGCGAAGCAGCAACGGCAGGAACAGCAGCGGAAACAACGGCGGGAGCCGTGGTGGCAACAGCGGCGGCCGTGGCAGCAGCGGTGGCCGCGGCAATTGCCGGGGCGCGGGTAACAGCCGCGACGACAGGCAGGGCCCCAAGCAGGGCGACAAGCGGGACGACCGGCCGAGCCGGCCGAGCAAGCCGCGCCCGGAGGAGCGTCGCTACGACGTGAACCCGGCCGACGGCGGCCCCGGGCGTGCCCCGGCGCGCCCCACCGGCCGCCGTGACACCGACGGCATGGCCGTCGCCTCCTTCGTCTGCGGCCTGCTCGGACTGCTCGTCCTGAACGTCTTCCTCGGCCCCGCCGCGATCGTCCTCGCGGGCCTCGCCCTG
>NZ_JAFEXF010000037.1 GCF_016905445.1 Streptomyces sp. G44 | reverse complement strand
GCGCGGTGCCGCGCAGCCAGGCGCCGCGCCGCTCGCGGTCGGCGGCGGCGCCCACGAGCCCCGCCGCGATCCAGAGAGCGCCGTGTTCGCCGCTCCTGGAGAGGGCGCGGGCGGCGGTCGCCACGCGCGGGTCGGTGCCGCAGTCGCGCAGGGCCGACAGCAACCTGTGGTCCATGTCGTGCATGTGGCCTCTTTTTCGAAGACATTCGAAGACGTTCGAGAGCTGGGCACCTCGACTCTTCTAGCCAACCTGCCAATAATTCCGGCAATGTTGAATGACACTCGCTCAATCACCCATTTCGGTGAGAGTACGGATGATTTATACCTAACCGCCCTCCTCCGGGCGTTACGGTCATTCCCATGTCTGTCGACTCCCCCGCCCCGCCCCCGGCCGAAGCCGTGTCCGTCTCCGGCTGGGGCCGCACCGCCCCGACCACCGCCCTGCTGGTGAGGCCCCGCACGCCGGAGGAGGCCGTGGCGGCCGTGCGCGAGTGCGGCGAACGCGGCGGCATCGCCAGAGGCCTCGGCCGGGCGTACGGCGACGCGGCGCAGAACGCGGGCGGCGCCGTCATCGACATGACGGGCATGGACCGGGTGCGGGCCATCGACGCGGAGGCGGGCGTGGTCGTCTGCGACGCGGGCGTCTCCCTGCACCGCCTGATGGAAGTCCTGCTCCCGCTCGGCTGGTTCGTGCCGGTGACCCCCGGCACCCGCTACGTGACGGTCGGCGGGGCCATCGGCGCCGACATCCACGGCAAGAACCACCACGTCTCGGGGTCCTTCTCCCGCCACGTGCTCGCGATGGACCTGCTGACCGCGGACGGCACGGTCCGCACCGTCACCCCAGGCACCCCGCTGTTCGACGCCACGGCGGGCGGCATGGGCCTGACCGGCGTCATCCTGTCGGCGACCGTGCAACTGCAACCCGTCGAGACGTCCTTGATGAGCGTCGACACGGAACGCGCCACGGACCTCGACGACTTGATGGCCCGCCTGACCGCCACCGACCACCGCTACCGCTACTCCGTGGCCTGGATCGACCTTCTCGCCCGCGGCACCTCCATGGGCCGCTCGGTCCTGACCCGCGGCGACCACGCCCCCTTGGACGCGCTGCCGGCACGGGCACGCGCGCGGAGGGCACCGCTCGCGTTCCGCCCCGGGCAGCTCCCCGCCGCCCCCTCCTTCCTGCCGGAGGGCCTGCTCGGCAGGACCTCGGTGGGCCTGTTCAACGAACTCTGGTACCGCAAGGCGCCCCGCTCGCGCACCGGCGAGCTCCAGAAGATCTCCGCCTTCTTCCACCCCCTGGACGGCGTCCCGCACTGGAACCGCGTCTACGGCCGCAGCGGCTTCGTGCAGTACCAATTCGTCGTCGGGTACGGCAAGGAGGAGGCCCTGCGCCGCGTCGTGCGCCGCATCTCCGAGCGCGGCTGCCCATCCTTCCTCGCCGTGCTGAAGCGCTTCGGAGAGGGCGATCCCGGCTGGCTGTCGTTCCCGATGCCCGGCTGGACGCTGGCCCTCGACATCCCGGCCAACCTGCCGGGGCTCAGCTCCTTCCTCGACGAACTCGACGAGGAGGTGGCCGCCGCCGACGGGCGCGTCTACCTCGCCAAGGACTCGCGGCTGCGGCCCGAGATGCTCGCCGCCATGTACCCGCGGCTGGGCGACTTCCGCGCGCTGCGGGCCGATCTCGACCCACGCGGCGTGTTCCGCTCGGACCTCTCGCGCCGCCTCGCCCTCTAGGAGACCGGACCTCATGAAAGACGCCTTCGGCACCCCCCAGTCCCTGCTCGTCCTCGGCGGCACCTCCGAGATCGGACTCGCCACCGCGCGCCGCCTCGTCGGCCGCCGCACCCGCACGGTGTGGCTGGCCGGACGGCTCTCCCCCGCCCTGGAGAGGGCCGCGTCCGGGCTGCGCGAACTGGGGGCGGACGTGCGCACCGTCGCCTTCGACGCGCTCGACCCCGAGTCCCACGAGGAGAACCTCGGCAAGGTCTTCGCGGAGGGCGACATCGACATGGTGCTGCTCGCCTTCGGCATCCTCGGCGACCAGGCACGCGACGAGGACGACCCCCTCGCCGCGGTCCGCGTGGCCCAGACCAACTACACCGGGGCGGTCTCCGCGGGCCTGATCTGCGCCCGGGCGCTCCAGTCCCAGGGGCACGGCTCCCTGGTGGTGCTCTCCTCGGTGGCGGGCGAGCGGGCACGCCGCTCGAACTTCATCTACGGCTCCAGCAAGGCCGGCCTGGACGCCTTCTCCCAGGGCCTCGGCGACGCGCTGTACGGCACCGGGGTGCACGTGATGGTCGTCCGCCCCGGCTTCGTGCGCTCGAAGATGACGGCGGGCCTGGAGGAGGCCCCCATGGCGACCACTCCGGAGGCGGTGGCGGAGGCCGTCGAGACCGGCCTGCGGCGCCGCTCGGAGACGGTGTGGGTGCCCGGAGCGCTGCGGGTGGTCATGTCGGCGCTGCGGCACGTGCCGAGGCAGGTGTTCCGGCGCCTGCCGCTCTGAGCGGGACCGTCGCCCACGGCGTGAGCGGTGGCCGTGGCGCGCCCGGTCAGCGGGCGGGCAGCGTGCCCCGGGCGGCCGGTGAGGGCGCCTGAGGGGGCACCACCGGGCCGCCCCCGAAGACGAAGTCGCGCAGCTTGCGCCAGACGCCGTCGGACCCCTGCTCGTACAGGGCGAAGCCGGTGCAGGACCACTCGGCCTCGTACTCCGAAAGCTCCTCGTACGCCCGGTCCATGGCCTCTTCGGCGATGCCGTGCGCCACCGTGACGTGCGGGTGGTAGGGGAACTGAAGTTCGCGTGCCATCGGCCCGGACGCGTCCCGCACCCGCTCCTGCAACCAGGAGCAGGCCGCCGCGCCCGACACCACCTGTACGTAGACGACCGGGGACAGCGGACGGAAGGTGCCCGTCCCGGACAGGCGCATCGGGAAGGGCCGGCCGGCCGCCGCGACCGAGAGCAGATGCGCCTCGACCGCGGGCAGTGCCGACGCCTCCACCGCGGTGGGGGGCAGCAGGGTCACGTGCGTGGGGATGCCGTGCGCCGCGGGGTCCCCGAAGCCCGCACGCCGCTCCTGGAGCAGGCTGCCGTGTGGCTCCGGGACCGCGATCGAGACGCCGATCGTTACGGTCCCCACGTCGTACTCCTGTCGTCGTGTCGATGGGCAGGGTGCGCGGCCCGCCGGGCGGCGCGGTGCGCTTGTCGTGCTCGGTGCGGTGAAGCTCAGTGCTTGGCGGGCAGGAAGCCCACCTTGTCGTACGCCTGCGCGAGGGTCTCGGCGGCGACGGCACGCGCCTTCTCCGCGCCCTTGGCCAGGATCGAGTCGAGCGTCTCCGGGTCGTCCAGGTACGCCTGGGTG
This sequence comes from Streptomyces sp. G44, assembly GCF_016905445.1. Classification (GTDB taxonomy): domain Bacteria; phylum Actinomycetota; class Actinomycetes; order Streptomycetales; family Streptomycetaceae; genus Streptomyces. Next base: position 42,538 of record NZ_JAFEXF010000037.1, on the reverse strand, counting down.
CGGTCCCGGAAGGGGGTCACGAACTCGACCATGACCTCGGCGAGGTCGTTCTTCAGCGCACCGTAGCCCTTGCCGGAGTACTTCTGCTCCAGTTCCGCGATACCGGTGCCGGTGAGCGTGGAGCAGATGCTGAGGAGGTTGCTGACGCCGGGCTTCTCGGCCACGTCGTAGCGGATGACCGTGTCCGTGTCGGTGACGGCGCTCTTGACCTTCTTGGCGGTCGCCTTGGGCTCGTCGAGGAGGTTGATCAGCCCCTTCGGCGTGGACGCCGACTTGCTCATCTTGATCGACGGGTCCTGGAGGTCGTAGATCTTCGCCGTCTCCTTGAGGATGTACGGCGACGGCACGGTGAACGTCTGCCCGAAGCGGCCGTTGAAACGCTCGGCGAGGTCGCGGGTGAGCTCGATGTGCTGGCGCTGGTCCTCGCCGACCGGGACCTCGTGGGCCTGGTACAGCAGGATGTCCGCGACCTGGAGGACGGGGTACGTGAACAGGCCGACCGAGGCGCGGTCGGCACCCTGCTTGGCGGACTTGTCCTTGAACTGCGTCATGCGGGCGGCCTCGCCGAAGCCGGTGAGGCAGTTCATGACCCAGGCCAGCTGGGCGTGCTCGGGCACGTGGCTCTGGACGAAGAGCGTGCAGCGCTCCGGGTCGAGACCGGCGGCGAGCAGCTGGGCGGCGGCGAGCCGGGTGTTGGCGCGCAGCTCGGCGGGGTCCTGCGGGACGGTGATCGCGTGCAGGTCGACCACCATGTAGAAGGCGTCGTGGGTCTCCTGCAACGCCACCCACTGGCGGACGGCGCCGAGGTAGTTGCCGAGGTGGAACGATCCGGCGGTGGGCTGGATCCCGGAAAGCACACGAGGTCGTTCAGAGGCCATGGGGCCCATTCTCTCAGGTGACTCTCCCGGCTCGGAAACAGGCCGGGGACGGGTGGGAGCCGATCACACCCGTCCGGTGTATCAGGAGTGCGGGGGCACAGGGGGAGGTTCTGGCGGGGGACGCAGCAAGCCGTGGCCGCCCGCGATCGTGGCCGATGAGACGAGGAACACAGTGCCTCCGGCCGGATGCGGGCGTCAGGCCGTCGGCAGGCCCGGGGCCGGGTGGGCGGACATCAGGTCGGTGACCTCGGCCCTGATCTTCGCCAGGGCGGCCTCGTCGCCGGTGCCCGCGGCGCAGACACCGCGGTCGATCCAGTCGGCGACGGTCGCCATGTGCTCGGTGCCCAGGCCGCGGGAGGTGAGGGAGGGGGTGCCGATGCGGACGCCCGAGGGGTCGAACGGCTTCCGCGGGTCGAACGGCACGGTGTTGTGGTTGACGACGATCCCGGCCCGGTCGAGGGCCTTGGCGGCGACCTTGCCCGGGACGTCCTTGGGGGTGAGGTCCATCAGGATCAGGTGGTTGTCGGTGCCGCCCGAGACGAGGTCGAAGCCGCGGGCGAGCAGGGCCTCGGCGAGGGCCCTGGCGTTGGCGACGACCGCGTGGGCGTACGCGCGGAAGGAGGGCCGGGACGCCTCGTGGAGGGCGACGGCGATGGCCGCGGTGGTCTGGTTGTGCGGGCCGCCCTGGAGGCCGGGGAAGACCGCCTTGTCGATGGCCTTCGCGTGTTCCTCGCGGGACATGAGCATGGCGCCGCGCGGGCCGCGCAGGGTCTTGTGGGTGGTCGTGGAGATCACGTCGGCGTGCGGCACCGGTGACGGGTGGGCGCCGCCCGCGATCAGGCCGGCGATGTGCGCGATGTCGGCGACCAGGACGGACCCGGCCTCGCGGGCGATCTCGGCGAAGCCGGCGAAGTCGATGGTGCGGGGAAGGGCGGTGCCGCCGCAGAAGATGAGCTTGGGGCGTTCCCTGAGGGCGAGGTCGCGGACCTCGTCGAGATCGATGAGGCCCGTGTCCCGGCGGACGCCGTACTGCACGCCGCGGAACCACTTGCCGGTGGCGGAGACGCCCCAGCCGTGGGTGAGGTGGCCGCCCATGGGCAGGGCCATGCCCATCACGGTGTCGCCGGGCTCGGCGAAGGCGAGGTAGACGGCGAGGTTGGCCGGGGAGCCGGAGTAGGGCTGGACGTTGGCGTGCTCGACGCCGAAGACGGCCTTGGCGCGGCTGACGGCCAGGCGCTCGACGGGGTCGATGTTCTGCTGGCCCTCGTAGTAGCGGCGGCCCGGGTAGCCCTCGCTGTACTTGTTCTGCAGGACGGTGCCGGAGGCTTCGAGGACCGCGCAGGAGACGTAGTTCTCGCTGGGGATGAGCCGCAGCGTGTCGGCCTGGAGCTGCTCCTCGGCGGCGACGAGGGCGGCGAGTTCCGGGTCCTCCGCGGCGAGGGCGGAGTGGTGCCGAGCAGCAGAAGCGGAAGGGGAAGTCATGGCGTCCTCCGGGGCGAGCGGTGAGTGTCCGGTCGTGGTCCCGGGGTGCCCAGGCGGGCGGCACCTCGAAGGTTCTGCCGCACACGGCTTCCTCGGGGTTCATTCCCCGTGCGCCAGTCGCCGTGCTGTCGGGTCCACCATAGCGGGCGCGCCGTTACGGCAGGTTTCCTCGTCCGCGATGCGAGCGACGATAGAAGGACGACAGGAGTGGGAACGGGCACCACCTGGTAGGACTTTCACCATCCGGCGGCCCCTCGGTCCGCCCGGCGGGCGATTGATCCACCGGGATGAACGCCGGTCCGCCCGGCGGACACCGGGCCACCCGGCCGCCACCATCGCGCCACGCCGCAGGACGAACGGAGACCCCGTGTCGACTATGCCAAGCCCCTTTGACGCCGGTGCAGCGGACACCGGTTCGGCGACCGAGCAGTTCATCGCGTCGGCCGAGGCGCACAGCGCGCACAACTACCATCCGCTGCCCGTGGTGGTCGCCTCGGCCGAGGGCGCGTGGCTGACCGATGTCGAGGGGCGCCGCTACCTCGACATGCTCGCCGGGTACTCCGCGCTCAACTTCGGGCACCGCAACCGCCGCCTGATCGAGGCCGCCAAGGCTCAGCTGGACCGGGTGACGCTGACGTCGCGGGCCTTTCACCACGACCGCTTCGCCGAGTTCTGCACGCGCCTGGCCGAGCTGTGCGGCAAGGAGATGGTGCTGCCGATGAACACGGGCGCGGAGGCCGTCGAGACGGCCGTGAAGACCGCGCGGAAGTGGGGGTACCGGGTCAAGGGCGTGCCGGACGGGCGGGCGAGGATCGTCGTCGCCGCCGGGAACTTCCACGGCCGGACCACGACCATCGTCAGCTTCTCCACGGACGAGGAGGCACGGGCGGACTTCGGTCCGTACACGCCGGGCTTCGAGATCGTGCCGTACGGCGATCTGGCGGCGCTGCGGGCCGCGGTCACCGACGAGACGGTGGCGGTGCTGCTTGAGCCGATCCAGGGCGAGGCCGGGGTGCTGGTGCCGCCGCCCGGGTATCTGGCGGGTGTCAGGGAGCTGACCCGCGAGCGCCAGGTGCTGTTCGTGGCGGACGAGATCCAGTCGGGGCTCGGCCGGACGGGACGGACGTTCGCGTGTGAGCACGAGGGTGTGGTGCCGGACGTGTATCTGCTGGGCAAGGCGCTCGGGGGCGGGGTGGTGCCCGTGTCGGCGGTGGTCGCGGACGCCGATGTCCTCGGGGTGTTCAGGCCGGGAGAGCACGGGTCGACGTTCGGCGGCAACCCCCTCGCCTGTGCCGTGGGCCTTGAGGTGGTCGAGATGCTCTCGACGGGCGAGTTCCAGGAGCGGGCCACGGAGCTGGGTGATCACCTGCACGCCGAGCTGGGTCTGCTGAGCGGGACCGGCAAGGTGACGGAGGTGCGCGGGCGCGGGCTGTGGGCGGGCGTCGACATCGCCCCGGCGTACGGCACGGGCCGGGAGGTGTCGGAGAAGCTGATGGGGCGCGGGGTGCTGGTCAAGGACACGCATGGCGCGACGATCCGGATCGCGCCCCCCTTGGTGATCAGCAAGGAGGACCTGGACTGGGGGCTGGACCAGCTACGGGCGGTGCTGAGCTAGGGGCCGGCTACGGGGTTCGGTCTGCCACCGGGTTGGCCGGGACTTGGGTTGGGGCTGGGGCTGCCGCCCGGCCGCGGCTGCGGTGCGGATGGGCCTGTCGGCGGGGGTGGGCTGCGGGTGGGTCCGTCGCCGGGCTGGGGCTGGGCCGGCCGCCGGGACGGGGCTGCGGTTGGGTCCGGCGTCGGCCTGCGGCCCGGCACACCGGCTGAGGCCAGGACTGTGACCGGCCCCCCCGGCTGCGGCTGGAGCCGTGCCCGGCGTCGGGCTGGGTCGGGTGCCGGGGGTGCGGGCGGACTGCCGGTGGGGCGGTGCTGGGGGTGGGAGCGGGCCTCCCCCGGCCGACGCCGCGGCTGGGCCTGTCGCGGTCTCTGTGGGTGGCGACAGTGCGCGGTGCGGCCTGCCGTCAGGTGATGGCTGGGTCGGGGCGGTGGTTTGTCGATGCGGGTGCGTCGGTCCGTGCCGGGGGCGGGCCAGGTGGGGCGTCCTCGTCGTCACGTCACTTGCGGGCCACCCCGGCGAACATCGCCACCTCGTCCGGGACGTGGGCCGGGGCCTCGGGCATGTCCGGGCGCCAGCGGTTGCACGACACCACGCCCGGTTCGAGGAGTTCCAGTCCGTCGAAGAAGCGGGCGACCTGGGCCGGGGTGCGCTGGGTGAGCTTCGGGGTTCCGTGTTCGTTCCAGAAGGCCACGGCCGCGTCCACGTCGGGCATCGCCGGGCTGGTGACGGTGTGGCTGAGCACCAGGTGGCTGCCGGGCGGCAGGCCGTCGAGGAGGCGCCGCACGATGCCGTACGCCTCGGTGTCGTCGTCGATGAAGATGACGACGCCGAGCAGCATCAGGGCGATGGGCTCGCGGAAGTCGAGGGTGCGGGCGGCGTGTTCGAGGATGGTGTCGACGTCACGCATGTCCGCGTCGAGGTAGTCGGTGCGGCCCTCGGGAGCGCTGGTGAGCAGGGCGCGGGCGTGGGCGAGCACCAGCGGGTCGTTGTCGACGTAGACGATGCGGGATTCGGGGGCGAGGGCCTGGGCCACCTCGTGGGTGTTGTCGGCGGTGGGCAGGCCGGTGCCGACGTCGAGGAACTGCCGGATGCCTTCGTTCACCACCAGGTGACGGACGGCACGGCCCAGGAAGAGGCGGTCGGCGCGGGCGTATTCGCCGATGCCGGGGTGGAGTTCGCGGATGCGGTCGCCCGCCTCCTGGTCCACCTCGTAGTTGTCCTTGCCGCCGAGCCAGTAGTTCCAGATGCGGGCCGTGTGGGGCCGGGAGGTGTCCACCCTGCTGTTCCCCGACGTGGGGGCGGAGGTGGAGGTCGAAAGGGACGTCGACGCGGATGCGGGCTCAGGCACGGGCACGGTGGGGCTCCTGGGGCGGGGGGCGGCACGGCGCACGCGAAGTCGCGTAGGGCAAGAGGAAGCTTAGCGGCGGGAGTTGGCCCGGTGGGTTCAGAGAATCACATGGGGGATGAAACGCGCGTACTCGTCCGTGATCAGGCCGCTGGACTCCCGGATGCCGAGGCCCGCCGCCTCGTTCTCGACGACCCAGGCGCCGAGGACGACCCGGTTGCCGTCGAAGTCCGGCAGAGGGGCCAGCTCCTGGTAGCAGCAGGGCTCTGCGCGCGGGAGCGGGGCGGTGGGGCTGGTGCCCGGCTCGTGGACCGTGACGCCGGCGCCCTCACGGCCGAGGAGGGGCTTGGTGACGTAGCCACGTTCCCGGGCCAGTTCGCGGGGGCCGTCCAGGTAGGCGGGGAGCAGGTTCGGGTGCCCCGGGTACAGCTCCCAGAGGATGGCCAGGAGGGCCTTGTTGGAGAGGAGCATCTTCCAGGCGGGTTCGATCCACAGCGTGGAGCCGGTGCCGCCGCCGTTGTCGAGGGTCTCCAGGACGTGCGGGGCGAAGCGGTCCGTGGTCAGCCACTCCCACGGGTAGAGCTTGAAGCAGGAGCGGATAAAGCGGAGGTTCTTGTCGACGAAGCGGCGTGAGAGGCGGTCCCAGCCGATGTCCTCCATGGAGATGGCGGCGGTGGCGAGGCCGGCCTGTTCGGCCGTCTCGCGCAGGTAGGCGACGGTCATCAGGTCCTCGCCGAGCGCGTCGGCGGCGGAGTGCGCGAAGTAGAGCGGGCTGCCGGGCGGCAGCAGGGCGGCCTGCTTCCGCCAGGCGTCGACGAGGCGTTCGTGGAGGGAGTTCCACTGGTCGGCGCCGGGGAAGCGTTCCTCCATCCAGAACCACTGCGGGCTGGCGGCCTCGACGAGGGAGGTGGGGGTGTCGGCGTTGTACTCCAGCATCTTGGCCGGGCCGGTGCCGTCGTGGCGCAGGTCGAAGCGGCCGTAGAGGGAGGGGAGTTCGGCGCGCCGGTGCCAGGCCTCGGTGACGGCGTCGGCCACTCCCGGATCCGTGATGCCGAGGTCGGCGAGGCGGTCGTGCTCCACGATGTGCGCGGCGGCGGCCAGGCACATCGCGTGGAGTTCCTCGACGACTTCCTCCAGCGCCTCGACCTCGGGGAGCGAGAAGACGTAGTAGGCGCTCTCGTCCCAGTAGGGGCGCAGGGTGTCGTCGGGGTGGCGGGTCAGGGGGTAGATCAGGCCCTGGTCCTCGACGGTCCGCTGCCAGCCGGGGCGGGGGGCCGTGGTGCGGCGTTCCATGGTGGTGTCCCTGGCCGGTCAGCCGCCGCTGCTGCCACTGCCGCCGCTGCCGTCGCCCGAGCAGCCGAAGCCGTCGCGGTCCACGGCCTCGCTGCGGCTGAAGGTGCCGTCGTCGGCGTAGCGGCCGTCGACCTCGGCGTCGTAGTACCAGGCGGGGTCGGTGCGGCCGGGGGTCCTGCCGGTTCCGTGGGATCCGGTGCCGTAGGAGCCGGGGCCCTTGCCGCCCGCCTTGCGGCCCTTGCCCGTGGAGGAGCCGGCGGTCGTCTTGCAGTGCTTGTCGCTGACGATCTTGTAGCCGAGGAAGCCTTCGTAGCTGTCGCGGTCCACGCAGCGCCGGTCCGGCTCCGAGCCGCAGGAGGTCAGGGCCGCCGCGAGGACGCCCATGCTGCCGAGTACGACCGTGCTGGACCGCAGGCGCCGCGGCGTCCGCTGCCGGCCGGCCGGTTCCTGTTCGGGCGCCGTCCGCTGCTGGGTCATCCGCTCTGCCACTCCCCGTGAACATTTGTGCGTGTGATCGATGGTCAGCGTAGTGGCCGGTGCCTCAGCGGCCTCTTTGGCCTCCCTTGCCTCACTGTCCTCTACAGTCACTTCGCGTCTCTTGGGATGGTTTGCGCGCTCGGTTCAGCGGTCTGCTTCGGCACGGCCTCGGTCCTCCAGGCGGTCGCCGCACGCGCCACCGCACCGGGCACCGGCTCCGGCGTCGATCCGGCGCTGCTGCTCCGGGCCCTGCGTCAGTGGCGCCATCTCGCGGGGCTCGCGTTCGACGGGCTGGGCTTCCTGTTGCAGGTCGTGGCGTTGCGCTCCCTCCCGATCTACGCGGTCGGGGCGGCGCTCGCCGTGAGCCTCGCCGTCACCGCCGTGGTCGCCGCCCGGCTCCTGCGGGTGCGGCTCAGCGACGTCGAGTGGGGCGCGGTGGCCGTGGTCTGCGCGGGGCTCTGGATGCCGGGGCTCGCGTCGGGCGACGAGGGGCACCACGGCGGGTCGACGGCCCTGCGGTTCGCGATGCCGGGCGTCGCGGTGGCCGTGCTGCTGCTCGGGACCGTGGCGGGCCGGCTGCGGGACGGTGAGAGCGCGTCCTCGGAGGACGGAGAGCCCCGGCCCCGCCCAGCCCACACGCCGAACAACACCCCCAGTGGTGTCATGGGCAGGCGCTGGCTTGTGTGCTCTGGCTGAGGATCACCACGGCGTTCTGTCCTCCGAAGGCGCTGGAGGTGCTGATGGCCGTCCGCAACCGGGATGCACGCACGGACTTGTGCACGATGTCGAGGTCGATGTCGGGGTCAGGCGTGACGGCGTTGGCGGTCGGGGGGATCACCTGGTGCTGCAGAGTGAGAACGGTGGCCGCCGCCTCGATGGCGCCGGCCGCGCCTACGGCGTGCCCCAGGACGCTCTTCAAGGCGGTGACCGGCGGAGGCGACGTGAACACCGTGCGAAAGGCGTGGTGCTCAGCGAGGTCGTTGGGTCGGGTCGAGGTTCCGTGGGCGTTGATGTGGTCGACGTCGTCCGGGCTCAACTCCGCGTCGCGCAACGCCGACCGGATGGCTTGCGCCAGCCCACGACCCTGAGGATCGGGGGAGGTGATGTGGTGGGCGTCGCAGGATGCGCCGTATCCGGCCAGCAGTGCCCTGACGGTGGCGCCCCTGGCGCGGGCGTGGTCGCTGCGCTCCAGGACGAGGACGGCCGCGCCTTCCCCGAGGACGAATCCGTCCCGATCGCGGTCGAACGGACGGGAGGCGCCGCCTGGGTCGTGGCGGCGGGTCGAGAGGGCACCCATCCGCGCGAAACAGATGGCCGGAATGCGGTGGCAGACGGATTCGGCGCCTCCGGCAAGCACGATGTCGCAGCTTCCGGAGCGGAGCAGGTCACGGGCCACACCCAGAGCGGTGGTCCCGGAGGCGCACGCCGTGCTGACGGTGAGGTTGGCCCCACGGGCCCCGAGGTCCAGGCCGATCTCGCCGGCGACCATGTTCGGCACGCTGCGCGGCAGGGCGAAGGGCGAGACCATGTCGGGCCGGCCGGCCGCGGCTCGTGCGAATTCCCGCTCATAGTGTTCGAAGCTGCAGGTGCCCACACCCATCACGACGGCGACGTCACACGCAGGCCAGGAAGCCGGGTCAAGGGCCGCGTCCGTGACGGCCTCGCGGGCGGCGGCCAAAGCCAGTTGCGTGCCGCGGTCGAGCCGCCATGCCAGACGTCTTCCCAGCAGTCGGAACGCGTCGAAGTCAGGGACGCGGCACGAGAAGTCCTGCGGAAGTCCGGTGAGAACGGGGTCGGTGGCAGCGGTCGGCAGGCCGGAGACCAGGCCGCTCCAGGTCGCCTCGGTGCCCACTCCCGCAGGGGTCACCATGCCCAGGCCGGTCACGGCAATCGTGCGATCGCTCATCGCTCCGTGCCGCCCGGAGCCGCCACGTCCGGGGCTCCCGAGGTCAACCGGTCGAGTGCCTGCACGGCGTCGGTCAGCGTCGCAGTCGGTGGCAGGTCTTCGAGTCGCTGCCCCGTGCGCTCTTCGACGAGCAGGGACAGCTCGGCGAGGGAGAGCGAGTCGAGGCTGAGGCTGTCGAAGGTGGCCTCGGGGTGGACCTCCTCGGGATCGACACCGAACGTCTCCGTAAGAATCTTCGTGATGGCCGGATAGCTGTCGCTCATATGGTGAATACCCAACTTGTTCAGGTTTTTCCGGTACATGAGTGTTCATCGACTCGGTTGCTGCGCCCCTCGCGCCGACTTGGCCAGGCCGCGACACTCAGCCGTCGTGCTGCTCGAAGAGGTCGGCTTCGGAGCCGTCCTCGCCGTCACGCGACGTCCCGCAGCTCGCCCGAGCCGCCACCCTGCGCACCCGCTGCTCAGCACACTGGAGCCGCCTCCTGACGTCTGGTCAGTTGCGTCAGCAGCGTGAGCTCCGTCGCGTCCCGGCACGTCACGGCCCGTTGCGTCTGATTCGGGGCCGCCGCGGCCACCAAGGCGTCGACGCCGGACTCCCCGCGCTCGATCAGCGGCCAGTCGGCGAGGTACTTCATCAGCTGCCCGAACGGATTGCCGGCACTGATGTTGGAGAAATAGAAGACGCCACCAGGGGCGCACAGCCGCGTCATGGCGTAGGTGATGAGCAGCCTGGCGTAGCGGTCCTCGAGATAGTCGAAGAGGCCGCCGGCCAGGATCAAGTCGTAGGGTCCGAGCGCGCCCAGCTCGGGCAGAGCGGTGAACACGTTGCCGCACACCTCGGAGATGTGCTTGTTCACGCCAGTGGCCACATGCGCGCGAGCGTGCGCCAGCGCGTCCGGATCGACGTCGTTGAGCACGACGACGTCTCCGTCGTCGAACAGCTCGGGCTCGACGGTACGCAGGTCAGCGGCGCCGCCGCAGGCGATGAGCAAGATCCGGCGCCCTTGCCGGTCGTACGGGCGGGCGGCCAACCCGCGGCGGATCAGCTCCTCCTGATGCGCGATCTTGTTCCGGTGCTGCTGCGTGATGGGCGATGCCTGGAGGAAGGAGTCGATGTACCAGCCGACCGTCCCCGGCTCGGCTTCGTTGCGCCCGGATACGATGTGCTCGATGATCTCGAAGTCACCGGGATATCCGCGCCGTTGCTCCTGGGCCCGCAACACGAGCGGCGACGCCCGCACCGCCGCGCGCAGAGGCCGCAGCGCCCGCTTGATGTGCTCCTCGGGCACAGCGGCGTCCAGGCAACGGCTCACCGACTCGGTGAAACCGGCGACGAACGCCGCGGCGGCGTCCACGTCGGGCTGCGTTCCAGGCATGAACGTCCCGATCTCGTAGGCGGCCCGCTCCGCGAACGAGATCATTGCCTCAAGTTCGGGGCCCCCACCCTGATCGGTAACCCTGAGTGCCATGTTGGACACTCTAAGCCATCTCGGGGAGTCGTCGGCCGACGGCGACTCCCGTGCCGCGAAGGCCGGTTGCGAACAAGCGATGTCGACCGCCGATCCGCAGCCCGCTCAGTGCGGGTTCTCGCCCTCACTTCGCCAGGAGTTCGAACAGGCTGGAGAATCCCTGGTCGCCGTGGCCGTCGGCGATGCGGCGGTCCATCAGGTCCTTGACCTCTCGCATGCGTACCGCCTCCACGCCGACGGACTCCCGGTGGCTGATCAGGTCGTCCATCAGCGCGGCCTGGACGTCGAGCGAGCCGAGGTCGGGGCCGTACTCGCCGCTCTTGACCGCCTGGGCCATCGACGTCAGCAGCGGCGGGTAGGCGGCGACCGAGGTCGCGAGGCGGTCGGTGAACGCGGCCACGTCGACGCCTTCCCGCTGGACCAGCTTGAGCGTGTGCAGGAAGCCGATGAGCAGGTCGAAGCCCATCCCGACCTGGGCCATGAACTCCACGGCGGCCGCGCCGGCGTCCTCGCCGTGGTACGCGATGCCGCCCAGGACCCGGAGCGTCGGCTCGTGGGCCTCGTAGGCGGCGCGGGAGCCGCTGAACGGGAACACGACGTGCGGCTTGCCCACGTCCGGCGGGTCGCCCATGACCTTGCCGTCGATGTACTGGGCGCCGCGCTCGACCGCCCAGCGCTCGTGCGCCCGCGCCTGGGCGGGAGAGCCGCTCGTGACGTTCACCAGGGCCTTGCCCGCGACCGCCGTGTCCACGGAGGCCAGCACCTCGTCGACCGCCGCGCCGTCGAGCAGGCAGACCACGACGAGCGGGCTCGCCGCCACCGCCTCCGCCGCCGTCGCCGCGACCGTGGCCCCGGCGTCGGCCAGGGGCGCGGCCTTGGCGGCGGTCCGGTTCCAGACCGTGGTGCGGAAGCCGCGCTCCAGGAAGGTCCTGGCGATCGCCGATCCCATGGCGCCGAGCCCGAGCACGGTGACCTGCCCCGCGCCTTCCGCCGCTGACACGGACGTCGCCGTCATGGTGTCCCCCTGCTCCGACATGGTGTCCCCCTTCTCCGGCGGCGGGCCGGGAGCCCGTTCCGCTCGCCGGGAACGCTAGTCGGGCGCCTCAGGGGCGGTATCGGCCGCAGGGCCGAGGGGCACTAGGGCTTTGGGCTCGGTCCCGCGGGCCGAGGCCGCACCTGCCCCCGGGCCCCCCGGCCTCACGGCAGCACCCGGCACAACGCCTCCAACGCCCCCGCCCACGCGTGCTCCGCGGGCGTCCCGTACCCCACGACCAGCGCGTCGCGCCGCGGCGCCGCCGCGAGCGGGTGACGGAAGCGGGAGAGCCCCTGGACCGCGAGGCGCTCCCAGTTGGCGGCCTGGACGACGGACTGCTCGGTGCCCGGCGGCAGTTCGAGGACGGCGTGCAGGCCCGCCGCGATGCCGGTGGCGCGGGTCTCGGGAGACCGTTCGGCGAGGGCGGCCACGAGCTGGTCGCGGCGGCGCCGGTAGCGCAGCCGGGCGCCACGGACATGACGGTCGTACGCACCCGAGGTGAGGAACTCCGCGAGGGTCAGCTGGTCGAGGGCGCTGCCCGACCACCCGGCGGCGTCCTTCTCCCCGAGGACCTCGTCGCGCAGCCCCGAGGGCACCACCATCCAGCCCAGGCGCAGGCCGGGGGCGAGGGACTTGCTGGCCGTGCCGAGGTAGACGACGTGTTCGGGGTCGAGGCCCTGGAGCGCGCCGACGGGCTGGCGGTCGTAGCGGAACTCGCCGTCGTAGTCGTCCTCCAGGATCAGCCCGCCCGCGCGCCGCGCCCAGTCCACGACCGCCGCGCGCCGGTCGGGGTGCAGCGGCGAGCCCATCGGGAACTGGTGCGCCGGGGTGAGCAGCACCGCCCTCGCCCGGCCCCGCGCCAGCCCCGCGACGTCCGTGCCGAGGCCGTCGAGGGCGAGCGGCGCCGTGCGCAGGCCCGCGCGGTGCAGCAGGTTCCAGTGGATGTCCAGGCCGTACGACTCCACGGCCGCCTCCCGCAGCCCGCGCGCCCGCAGGACCCGGCCGAGGACCGACAGGCCGTGCACGAACCCGGAGGTGATCACGATGCGGTCGGGGTCCGCCGAGACGCCCCGGGCCCGCGCGAGGTAGCCCGCGAGGGCCTCGCGCAGTTCGGTCCGGCCGCGCGGATCGCCGTATCCGAGGGCGGCGTTGGGCGCCGCCGCCAGCGCGCGGCGGGCCGCCTTGAGCCACTCGGCGCGCGGGAAGGAGGAGAGGTCGGGGGTGCCGGGGTGCAGGTCGTACGCCGGCGCCCCGGCGGGCCTGCGGGCCGGGGCGGGCCGCACCGGCGGCGCGACCGGGCGCTCGGCGACGCGTGTCCCCGAGCCCTGGCGTGCGGTGAGCCAGCCCTCGGCGACCAGGTCGGCGTAGGCGTCGGCGACGGTGTTGCGGGCGATGCCGAGGTCGACGGCGAGGGAGCGGGACGAGGGCAGCCGGGTGCCGGGGGCGAGGCGACCGCCGCGCACCGCCTCGCGCAGGGCGTCGGTCAGCCCCTTGCGCACGCCGCCGTGCGCGGTGTCGCCGCCCGTCTCCAGGTGCAGGTCGACGCCCAGAGTGGCCCACGATTCTCCCATGGAAATGGACCATACCGGTGGGCTGCCGCGCCCGTAGGGTCGTGACCATGACGACGACGAACGAGCACACCACCGCCACCGCCACCGAGGACACGACGGAGTACGTCCACGAGCACACCCCCCGCCTGGCCTGGGCCCGGCACGCGCCCGAGGTCTTCAAGGCCATGATCAAGCTCGACGCGGCGGCCCGTAAGGGGCTCGACCCGGTGATCTACGAGCTCGTCAAGATCCGGGCGTCGCAGATCAACCGCTGCGCGCTCTGCCTGGACATGCACACCAAGGACGCCCTCGCGGCGGGCGAGAGCGTCGAGCGGATCGTCCAGCTCAGCGCGTGGGAGGAGTCGCGGCACTTCTACACGGCCAAGGAGGTCGCCGCGATCGAGCTGACCGACGCGGTCACCGTCCTCACCGACGGTTTCGTGCCGGACGAGGTGTACGAGCGGGCCGCCGCGCATTTCGACGAGGCGGAGCTGACCCAGCTGATCGCCGCGATCGCCGTCATCAACGCGTGGAACCGCTTCGGCGTCTCGACGCGCCAGGTGCCGGGCCACTACAAGCCGGGCGACATCAAGTGACGGCCCGCACCACGTACTTGGACAAGGGCGTCGTCTCCGCCATGAGCGCGCTGAGCGCCGCCGCCAGGCAGGGCCTCGGCGACCCGGCCCTCGCCGAACTGGTGATGATGCGGGCCTCGCAGATCAACGCCTGCGCGTTCTGCCTCGACATGCACGCGGAGATCGCCCTCAAGAACGGCGAGAGCCCGAAGCGCCTCGCCCTCCTCAACGCGTGGGAGGAGGCCGGTGAGCTGTTCAGCGAGCGGGAGCGCGCCGCGCTCGCCCTGACCGAGGCCGTCACCGTCCTCACCGAGAGCTTCGTGCCGGACGAGGTGTACGAGCGGGCCGCCCACCATTTCGACGAGGCCGGACTGGCCCATCTCATCGGCCTGATCACCGTCATCAACAGCTGGAACCGGCTGATGGTCAGCCGCCGCATCGAACCCGGGGGGACCTTCTCATGAGTGCTGTCGACACCCTGCGCGCCCTGCACCACGACCGCGCGCCCGGCGACCCGCTGATCCTGCCCGGTCCGTGGGACGCCGCGAGCGCCCGGGTCTTCGAGGAGGCCGGCAGCCCCGCGCTCGCCACGCCCAGCGCGGGGATCGCGCTCTCCCTCGGGTACGAGGACGGGCAGGTGCCGCCCGGCGAGATGTTCGCGGCCGTCGCCCGGGTCGTACGGTCCGTCTCCGTGCCCGTGAGCGCGGACATCGAGGGCGGCTACGGTCTCGCCCCGGCGGAACTGGTGGAGCGGCTCCTCGCGACCGGTGCGGTCGGCTGCAACCTGGAGGACTCCGTCAAGGCGGAGGACGGGACGAACACGCTCAAGGACCCCGCCGAGCACGCCGACTTCCTCGCGGAGGTCCGTGCCGCAGCGGGCGACCGGCTCTTCGTCAACGCGCGCGTGGACACGTTCCTCAGGGGCGTCCCGGACCCGGCGGCCGCGATCGAGCGGGCCCGCCTGTACGTGGCCGCCGGCGCGGACTGCGTGTACCCGATCCTGGCCCCCGCCGAGACGCTCCCCGCGCTGCGGGCGGGCATCGAGGGCCCCCTCAACATGGTGGCGGAGCCGGTCGGCCCGTCCCCGCGGAAGCTGGGCGAACTGGGTGCCACGCGGGTCACGTTCGGGCCCGGCCTGCTGCACCGGAGCCTGACGGCGCTGCGGGACATCGCGGACGAGCTGGCCCGCCCCTGAACCCGGCCCGACGGACCGGCCCTGACACGGCTGTGCCGGGCGCCTTGCTCGCAAAGCGCCCGGCACACAGGGACGGCCCGCGCGGACGCCTACTCAGGAATCCACGCCCGCCACTTCGCCTCGTTCTTCTCCACCCACTTCTTCGCCGCGGCGTCCGGCGACATCTTCTTGTCCGCGATCATCAGGGAGACCTCGTTCTGGTCCTCCTCCGACCACCTGAAGTTCTTCAGGAACTTCGCGGCGTCGCCGCCCTTCTTGGCGAAGTCCGCGTTGAAGTACTTCTGGAGCGGCGTGTGCGGATACGCGCACTTGATCTTGGCCGGGTCGGCGTCGCAGCCCTCCTTGTACTCGGGCAGCTTCACCTCCGTCATCGGCACCTTCTCGAACAGCCACTGCGGCTTGTACCAGTACGTCAGGAACGGCTTCCGCTGCTTGGCGAACTGCTCGATCTGGGTGATCTGCGCCGCCTCGGAGCCCGCGAAGACGACCTCGTAGTCCAGGCCGAGGTTCTTGACGAGGGCCTTGTCGTTCGTCACGTACGACGGGGAGCCGTCCATGAGCTGGCCCTTGTCGCCGCTCTCGGACGTGCGGAACTGGTCGGCGTACTTGTTGAGGTTCTTCCAGTCCGTGACGTCCGGGTGCTTCTTCGCGAAGTACGTGGGGACGTACCAGCCGATGTGGCCCGTCACGCCGACGTCGCCGCCGGGGACGATCGTCTTCTTCTCCTTGACGTAGCGCTGTTCCTGCTCGGGGTGGCCCCAGTCCTCCATGATCGCGTCGACACGGCCCTGGCTGAGGGCGTCCCAGGCGGGGACCTCGTCGATCTGCACCTTGTCGACGCGGTAGCCCAGCTCGTTCTTGAGCAGGTACTCGGCGACGGCGACATCCGCCTGCGCGCCGACCCAGGACTGGACCGAGAGGGTCACCGTCCTGGCCCCGGCGGCGTTCGCGTAGGGCGACGCCTGCTTGGTCATGTCGGCGGCGCCGCAGCCGGAGAGCGCGAGCAGCACGCCGCCTGCCGTGACGGCGCCCAGGACACGCGTACGCGTCCGACGTGTCAGATGTGTACGAGTACGCATGTCACGCTCCCTTCTTCACGCGGCGCTCGGTGGGCTGCGTGACCCGGTCGAGCATCAGGCCGAGGCAGACGATCGCGGCACCGGCCACCAGGCCGGTCGCCAGGTCGCCCTGCGCGATGCCGAACACCACGTCGTAGCCGAGCGCGCCACCGCCGACCAGGCCGCCGATGACGACGACGGCGAGGACCAGGACGACGCCCTGGTTGAGGGCGAGCAGGAGCGCCGGGCGGGCCAGCGGCAGCTGGACCTTGCGCAGCTGCTGCCAGCCGGTGGCGCCGAGCGAGCGCGAGGACTCCATCGCGGCGGCGTCGACCTGGTTGAGGCCCTGGGTGGTGATGCGGACGACGGCGGGCAGCGCGTAGACCACGGCGGCGGCGACCGCGGGGGCGCGGCCGATGCCGAAGAGGGCGACGACCGGGATGAGGTAGACGAACTGCGGCATCGTCTGGAAGACGTCGAGCACCGGGCGGAGCATGCGTTCGAACCGCTGGCTGCGGGAGGCGAGGACGCCGATCGCGAAGCCGAGGACCAGCGTCACGGCGACACCGGCGAGAACCTGCGAAAGCGTGTCGAGGGACTTGTTCCAGACGCCGAGCACACCGATCGCGGCCATCGCGGCGACGGCGGTGAGCGCCGTCTGCCAGGTGCCGATCAGCCAGGCCAGCGCGGCGACGATCAGCAGGACCGACCACCAGGGCAGGCCTTGGAGGCCGTCGCGGACGGGGTTGAGCACCCAGGTCGTGAAGTGGGCCGCCCAGTCCGCGGTGCCGCCGACGACGGGCACGTCGGTGTAGAGGTGGTCGACCATCCAGTCCTTGGCGGTGTTGACCGAGGGGGCGATGTTGACGACCCAGCCGGTCGGCCAGTCCACCCGGTCCGCGAAGCGGGCGGCGAGCGCGGCGGCCACCGTCACGGCCGCCACGAGGAACCAGCCGCGCCGGCCGCGCAGCGGCGAACCGTCGGCCTCGGCGGTCCGCGTGCCCATCCGCTCACCGGCGGCTCCGGTCACCCGGTCCAGGACCACGGCGAGCAGCACGATCGGGATGCCGGCGGCGAGCGCCTGGCCGACGTCGACGGTGGAGAGCGCCTGGTAGACGCGGTCGCCGAGGCCGCCCGCGCCGATCACCGAGGCGATGACGGCCATGGAGAGCGCCATCATGATCGTCTGGTTGACGCCGAGGAGGAGTTCCTTGAGGGCCAGCGGCAGGCGCGCGGAGAACAGGCGCTGGCGCCCGGTGGCGCCGAGCGAGGTGACCGCCTCCATGACGCCGCTGTCGGCGCCCCGCAGGCCGAGCGCGGTGAGCCGGGCCATGGGCGGCGCCGCGTACACGACCGTGGCGAGGAGGGCCGCCGGGACGCCCATGCCGAAGACGAGGGCGAAGGGCAACAGGTAGGCGTACGCGGGCAGCACCTGCATGGTGTCGAGGACCGGCCGCAGGATGCGGAAGACGCGGTCGCTGAGGCCGCCCGCGAGGCCGAGGAGCAGGCCGACCACGACCGAGGCGAGGACCGCCACGATCATCAGGGCGAGGGTCTGCATGGTCGGCACCCACATGCCGAGCAGCCCGCACAGGGCGAACGACACGGACGCCATGACGGCGAGCCCGGCGCCCGCGACGCGCCAGGCGACGAGCCCGGCGGCGACGGTCACGCCGGCCCAGCCGGCGCCGAGCAGCAGCAGGTAGACGCCGCGCACGGCGAGCACGATGGCGTTGGAGACGTACCCGAAGAAGTAGGTGAACAGCGGGTGGCTGTCGCGGTTGTCGATGATCCAGTCGGTGGTCCTGCCGAGCGGCTCGGTCAGGTCGACGGTGAGGGCGTCGGGCCAGGCGCCGGAGGCCCACTTGGCGTTGAGGACCGGCACGATCACGGCCGCGGCGACGGCGAGGAGCAGGACCTTGCCGACGGCGCGGTGACGGAGGAGGGCGCCGATTCCCGTGTCCCTGACGGGGCCGGAGGCGGTGGCGGTGGCCATCAGGCGACCACCTCGCCCTGGCCGGGGACGTTTGGCGCCGGGGCCGGGGTGGTACCCGCGACCACGGCGAGCAGCCCGGCGTGGTCCACCACGCCGAGGCAGCGCTTGCCGTCCATGACCCGCACCGGGGCGCCGGTGCGGGCGACGGCCTCGATGGCCTCGGTGACCTTGGCGTCGGGCGCGAGGGCGGCGCCCGTGGCCTCCTCGGCGGCCGTGGCGGGGCGCATGGCGCTGCGGACGCTCATCACGTCGGCGCGCGCCACGTCGCGCACGAAGTCGCGGACGTAGTCGTCGGCCGGGGAGCCGACGATCTCCTCGGGGGTGCCGCACTGCACGACGCGGCCGTCGCGCATCAGGGCGATGCGGTCGCCGAGCTTCAGGGCCTCGCTCAGGTCGTGGGTGATGAAGACCATCGTGCGGCCCTCTTCACGGTGCAGGCGGACGACCTCCTCCTGCATGTCGCGGCGGATCAGCGGGTCGAGGGCGCTGAACGGCTCGTCGAACAGCAGGACTTCGGGGTCGACGGCGAGGGCGCGGGCCAGGCCCACGCGCTGCTGCTGGCCGCCGGAGAGCTGGCCGGGCCTGCGCTGTTCGAGCCCCTGAAGGCCGACCTTCTCGACGACTTCGAGGGCCTTGGCGCGCCGCTCGGCCTTGCCGACGCCCTGGATCTCCAGGCCGTACGCGACGTTGTCGAGGACCGAGCGGTGCGGCAGCAGGCCGAAGTGCTGGAAGACCATGGCGGCGCGGTGGCGGCGCAGTTCGCGCAGCCGGCCCTTGTCCATGGCGAGGACGTCCTCGCCGTCGATGGACAGCTCGCCGGAGGTGGGCTCGATGAGCCGGGTCAGGCAGCGTACGAGGGTGGACTTGCCGGAGCCCGACAGGCCCATGACGACGAAGACCTCGCCCTTGTTCACCTCGAAGGACACGTCGCGCACGGCGGCGGTGCAGCCGGTCCGCTCGCGCAGCTCGGCGGGGCTCAGGCCGTGCAGCTCCGTGTCGCCGGGTATCCGCTCCGCCCTGGGGCCGAAGACCTTCCAGAGGTTTCTGACGGCGAAGACGGGCCCCTCGGCGGGTGCCTGCGCCGGGTCCGCGATCACCGCGGTGGCCTCGCTCATCGGCCGTCACCAGCCAGCATCTCGGCACATTTCTCCCCGACCATGAGCACTCCGATCATCGGGTTCACGGCGGGCATCGTCGGGAAGACGGATGCGTCCGCGATACGGATTCCTGCCATGCCCCGGATCCTCAGTTCCGGGTCCACGACGGCGAGTTCATCACCGGAAGCACCCATTCGGCAGGTGCCCGCCGGGTGGTAGACGGTGTGCGCGGCCTTGCGGACCAGTTCGCCGATCTCGGCGTCGTCGGTGACGTGGGGGCCGGGGAAGACCTCGCGCTTGAGCCACTTCTTGAACGGCTCGGCCTGTGCGACCTTGCGCGCCAGCTTGATGCCGTCGACGAGGGTCTGCCCGTCGTAGTCCCCCTCGTCCTCGAAGTACTTGAAGTCGAGGGCGGGCTTGACCTCGGGGTCCGCCGACGTCAGGTAGAGGCGGCCGCGGGCGCGGGACTTGGGGATGTTCGGCGTCATGGAGACGCCGTGCTCCGGGCGTTCGTACCCGAGGCGCTCCGGGTTGTCCGTGAAGGGGATCTGGTAGAAGTGGAACATCAGGTCCGGGCCCTTGTGGTCCGGGTCCCGCTTCACGAACAGACCGGCGTCGGAGTCCATCGCGGAGTTGCCGGGGATCGGCCCGTTGGTCTCCCAGACGATGACCGACTCGGGGTGGTCGATGAGGTTCTCGCCGACGCCCGGCAGGTCGTGGACGACCGGGATGCCGAGGGCTTGGAGGTCCTTCTTCGGACCGATGCCGGAGTGCATGAGCAGGCGCGGGGTGTCGATGGCGCCGGCGCAGACCAGCACCTCGCGGCGGGCGGTCAGCAGCGACTCCTCGCCGTCCTTCATCCGCACGTGGACGCCGCGCGCGGTCTTGCCCTCCAGCTCCAGCCTGGTCGCCCAGGTCTCCAGGAACAGGTGGAGGTTCGGGCGGTCGCCGGCCTCCATGTGGGGGTGGAGGTAGGCGACCGAGGCGGAGGAGCGCTTGTTGTTCTCCGGGTGGTACGCGAGGTCGAAGAAGCCGACGCCCTCGTCGAAGGGCTGGTCGTTGAAGCCGACGACCTCGGGGACGCCGAGGGCGGTCTTGGTGGCCTCGACCCAGTCGGTGGCGATCTGGTTCTGGTCCTTCTTGGCGACGCGCACGATGTTGTTGCGCAGCTTGCCGAAGTAGGGGTCCATCGCCTTGGCGTTCCAGCCGGTGGCCCCGGCCTCCTCCCACTCGTCCCAGTCGGACGGCAGCGGCTTGAAGGAGATCAGGGTGTTGTGCGACGAGCAGCCGCCGAGCACCTTGGCACGGCTGTGCAGGATGTGGGAGTTGCCCCGCGGCTGCTCCGTGGTGGTGTAGCCGTAGTCGAGGTCGCCGCCGAGCAGACCGAGCCAGCGGCGGAGCGTGAGGACGTCCTCACGGTCGATGTCGCTCGGGCCGCCCTCGATGACGGCGACGGTGACGTCCGGGTTCTCGGTGAGGCGGGATGCGATCACCGATCCCGCGGTGCCGCCGCCGACGATGACGTAGTCGAACTCGGTTGCGGACTGGGGGGTTTCAGCCATGGAGTGGCTACTCCTCTTCCTGCGAGGTCGTGCAAGGTGCTTGCGCGTAATGGGGTGGGTGGCCTCAGCCCGCGAACCAGCGGACGGGGCGCGGGGCCAGGTTCTGGTAGATGTGCTTGGACTCGCGGTACTCGGCGAGTCCGGCGGGGCCCAGCTCGCGCCCGACGCCGCTCTTGCCGAAGCCGCCCCACTCCGCCTGCGGCAGGTAGGGGTGGAAGTCGTTGATCCAGATGGTGCCGTGGCGCATCCGGCGGGCCATGCGGCGGGCGCGGCCGGAGTCGGCGGTCCACACGGCGCCCGCGAGGCCGTACTCGGTGTCGTTGGCGAGCGCGACGGCCTCGTCCTCGGTGCGGAAGGTCTCGACGGTCAGGACGGGCCCGAAGACCTCCTCGCGTACGACCTTCATCTCGCGGTGGCACTGGTCGAGCACGGTCGGCTCGTAGAAGTAGCCGGTGGCGGGCCGGACGTCGCTCGGCTCGGGGCGCTTGCCGCCGCAGCGGAGCACGGCGCCCTCCTCCAGGGCGGAGGCGACGTACATCTCGGTCTTCTCGCGCTGCTGCTGCGAGACGAGGGGGCCGCACTCGACGCCGTCCTCGGTGCCGCGGCCGAGCTTGATCTTCTCGGCCCTGCGGGCGAGTTCGGCGACGAAGCGCTCGCGGACGGACTCCTCGATGATGAGGCGGCCACCGGCCGAGCAGACCTGACCGCTGTGGATGAAGGCGGCGTTGAGCGCCTGGTCGACGGCGGTGTCGAAGCCCTCTTCGGTGGCGCAGGCGTCGGCGAAGACGACGTTGGGGTTCTTGCCGCCGAGCTCCAGGGCGACCTTCTTCACGCCGAGCGCGGCGGCCTGGGCGACCTTGGTCCCGGAGACGAGGCCGCCGGTGAAGGAGACCAGGTCGACGTCGGGGTGGTCGGCGAGGCGGGCACCGACGGTGTGGCCCGGGCCGGTCACGATGTTGGCGACACCGGCGGGCAGCCCGGCCTCGACGAGGAGGTCGATGAGCGCGACCGTCGTCAGCGGGGTGATCTCGCTGGGCTTGATGACGAAGGTGTTGCCCGCGGCGAGCGCCGGGGCGATCTTCCAGCTGGCCTGGAGGAGCGGGTAGTTCCAGGGCGTGATCATCGAGCAGACGCCGACGGGCTCGTGCACGACGACGCTGTGGATGTCGTCGCTGCCCGCGTCGACGACGCGGCCGGCGCCTTCGCCGATGACCAGATCGGCGAAGTAGCGGAAGGCGTCGGCGACGCAGTCCACGTCGACGCGGCCCTCTTCGAGCGTCTTGCCCGCGTCGCGGCTCTCCAGGAGCCCGATCTCCTCCCGGTCGCGTACGAGGAGGTCGGCGACCCGGCGCAGCAGCGCGGCCCGCTCGGCGACGGGCGTGGCGGGCCACGGCCCCTCGTCGAAGGCCTTGCGCGCGGCGGCTATCGCCGCGTCGGCGTCCTCGGTCCCGCCCTCGGCGATCAGCGCGAACGGCTTGGCGTCTGCCGGGTCGAGGATCTCGCGGGTGGCGCCGGAGGCGGCGCTCAGCCACTCCCCGCCCACATGGATGGTCTGTCGTGCGGACACGTCCCGTTAGCCTTCCGTTCCTGTCATATGCCCCGCCGGTCTCGCGCGGCAGCCGGGTGCCTGCCCTGGGCCGGGCAAAGCATGCGCGTTCGATGGCTGAAAGTGCGCTGTGTCACTGCGCGGGCAGGGCCACGGGGCGAAACGTACGAGCGATACGCGCTTTGTCACTGGTGGTGACATGTCGAGCGGTATAGGCGGTATGTCCAGGAAAGGCGGCTGGAAGGAGAACGTGCGAGGCCGACTCAGGTGGCCGCCCCGAGGGCCTCGGCGACGACGTCATCGTCGTCGAAGTCCGGCTCGTCGCGTGCCGTGAGGCCGGCCATCCAGAGCGGCATCAGCCAGTGCACGACGAAGACGCCGAACAGGACGGGGAAGACGAGCCCCTCGACCTCCGCCCCGGCGAGGGCGGCGACGCCCGCCCCGACGGTCGCGGCGAGGAGCACCCACAGCATCGCGCGCTGGGCGAGGGCCGCCACGCGGACCCTTTCGGCGCGCTGGCGCTCGTCCAGGGCGCGCACCCGCAGTTCGAGCAGGCCGCGCGTCGAACTGTTGATGACGCCGGTCGCGAAGCACCAGGGCAGCAGGAGCCCGAGCATGGTCCAGGTGGCCCACCGCTGATCACCGACGACGGCGCACAGCCAGGCCACGACGCTCACGGCGGTCAGCAAGATGTGCGCGACGACCCACGCGCGCCGCCGCGCGGCGGTGGCGTGGAACGGCGCCGCCTCCCGCCGGTTCATCAGCCGGTACATCCGCCGGTCGTAGTTCGTCAGGGGGCGGTGGTCGCTGGTCGTCATCACTGGTTCCTCCCGTAGACCTGATCCGTGAGCGGGCGAAACGGTTCGAGGGAGAACAGGGCCTCGACCGGCAGCTGGAAGAACTTCGCGATCTTCAGTGCGAGGTCGAGGCTCGGGTTGTACTGCCCCCGTTCGATGTAGCCGATGGTCTGGTAGTGGGCTCCCACTGCCTCGGCCAGGCTCTGGCGCGACACCTTCCGCTCGGCGCGCACCATCGCCAGTCTGTTGTGCACTTGCTCGCTCATGTATAAGAAGTACTACATTCATGAGCAGGTCAGCAAGGGCCGAAAAGCATCGCCTGCTGGAGTACGACCCCCACCGCCTCACTCAGGTGAGGAGGTCCCGCGCGCACCCCCGCAGCCACGCGTGCGCCGGGTCCGCGTCGTGCCGGGGGTGCCAGGCCATGCCGAGCGGCAGCGGCGGCAGGTCGAGGGGGATCTCGAAGGTGACGAGATCCAGCGTGTCCGTCAGGGGCCGGGCCCACGCCGTGACCAGGCCGACCAGGTCCGTGCGCAGCAGCATGAAGGCGGACGCGGCGAACGTCCCCACGCTGCCCACCACCTTCCTGCTCAGGCCGCGTTCGGCGAGGGCGGCGTCCAGCGGCCCGGTCAGCCGCCCCCGACGCGAGACGATGAGATGGTCGGCGTCGGCGAACCGGCGCGCCGTCAGCTCACCCTCCAGGAGCGGATGCCCGGGACGTACGACACCCAGCATCCGGTCGTCGCGGAAGTGCTCCACCCGCACCTCGGGCGCGGTCGCACCGATCACGCCCAGCTCCAGGTCGACGGTGCCCTGCCGCAGCAGCGGCGCGTCCTCGTGGCTCTCGCCGAGGAAGCGGAGCCGGACGCCCGGCGCCTCCTGGGCGGCGCGGGCGAGGAGCGCGGGGCCGTAGGCGGCGGCGAGCGCGTCGTTGCCGAGGATCGTCAGCGTGCGGGAGACCGTGCGCAGGTCTACCGCGCCGGGCCCGGCGAAGAGCGCGCGGGCCCGCTCCACCACGGCGCCGACCTCGGCCTGGACGGCCAGCGCGTGCGGCGTGGGCACCATCTGCCGCCCCGCCCGTACGAGGACCGGGTCGCCGAGGGCCTTGCGGATGCGGCCGAGCGTGCGGCTCATCGCGGGCTCCGAGAGGTGCAGGCGGCGCGCGGCGCCGGACACGCTCCGCTCGTCGAGGAGGACGTCGAGGGCGAGGAGCAGATTGAGGTCGAGCCCCGCCCCCTCACTGGATTGCGTCACACGCATTCATCCCTTGCGGAAGTTGCACTGGAAGGCAAGTCGGGGCCGAGCCTACGGTGGCGGCACATCCCACGTCACGACGCTCCCCGGGAGGAGCCTTGCTTTCGCCTGCCCGCACGTCCGCTGCCCGGCCGCCCGCGCCCGCATCCACCGCCACACCCGCACCGCGGCGCCCGGCCCTGCTCACCCTCTGCGCCTGCGTTCTCGTCGCGCAGGGGATGGTCGCCGCCGTCAACCTCCTCGTCCCGCAGCTGACTTCGTCGGCCCTGCACCCGTCGTCCACCGAACTGCTGTGGACGGTCGACGCGTACGTCATCGTCTTCGCCGGGCTCCTCATCCCGGCCGGCGCGCTCGGCGACCGGTACGGCCGCAAGGGCGCGCTGCTCTGCGGACTCGGGCTGTTCGCGGCCGGGGCCGCGCTCAGCGCGCTCGCCGCCACCCCGGCGGTACTGATCGCCGGGCGCGGCGTGTCCGGCGCGGGGGCCGCGCTGATCCTGCCCGCGACGCTGTCGGTCCTGCTGCGCGTCACCCCGCCCGGGGACCGTCCGCGCGCCCTCGCCGCCTGGACGCTCGCCGCCGGGCTCGGCGGCCTCGCCGGCAACGTCGGCGGCGGGCTCATTGGCCAGTACCTGTCCTGGCGCGCCCTGTTCTGGGCGGTGGTGCCGCTCGCCGCCCTGCTCGCGCTGGCGGCGGCGCGGACGACTCCGCGCACGGACAAGGACGCCGGAGCGCCCTCCCCGGACCCGGTGGGCGCACTCCTGCTGACCGGCGGACTGTTCGCCCTGCTCTTCGGCATCATCGAGGGCCCGCTGTACGGCTGGACGTCCGCCCGCATCCTGGCCGCCTTCGCGGTGGGCGCCGCCCTCGTCGCGCTGTTCACCGCCCACGCCCTGCGCTCGCGCGCGCCGCTCCTCGACCCCCGCGTCTTCCGCTCGCGGCGGCTGCGCGCGGCGTCACTCGGCACGACCGCGTGCTTCTTCGGGCTCTTCTCGCTCTTCTACGTCAACTCGCAGTACTTGCAGTACGTGAAGGGGTACGGCGCCGCCCGCGCGGGCCTCGCCATCGTCCCCGTCACGGTCGGCATGGCCGTGGTCCCGCGGCTCGCGGCCCGCTGGTCCCACCGGCCCCGGCCCGTGGTGGGCGGCGGGCTGCTCCTGATCGGCCTCGGCCTGTTCGGCACGTCCACCGCGGGAGCGTCGACGCCCTACGCGGTGTACGCCTGCTGGCTGCTGGTCATCTCGGCGGGCACCGGACTGTGCATGCCCGCGCTGACCCTCGGCGTCGTCAGCTCGCTCCCGGCGCGCCAGGCGGGGCTCGGCTCCGGTCTGAGCACCTCGGCCCGGGAGGTCGGCGCCGCGCTCGGCGTGGCCGTCACCGGAACGACGCTCGCCGCGCACGCCCCGGGCGGCTTCGCGGACGGCATGGCGGCGGCGCTGCGCGTGGTGGCGCTGGTGGTGGTCGCCGCGGCCGTGGTGGTGACGGCGGGCTACGGCAGGTGCGACGAAAACGCCCCCGGCGGCCGGTGAACGGCTGCCGGGGGCGGATCACCCCGCGGGGTGTCGTCAGATGAGGCCGAGACCGCGCACGGCCTCGCGCTCCTCGGCCAGCTCCTTGACGGACGCGTCGATGCGCGCACGCGAGAACTCGTTGATCTCCAGGCCCTGGACGATCTCGTACTTGCCGTCCTTGGCGGTGACGGGGAAGGAGGAGATGAGCCCCTCCGGAACACCGTACGAACCGTCGGACGGGATGCCCATGGAGGTCCAGTCGCCCTCGGCGGTGCCGTTGACCCACGTGTGGACGTGGTCGATGGCGGCGTTGGCGGCGGAGGCGGCCGACGAGGCGCCACGGGCCTCGATGATCGCGGCGCCGCGCTTGGCGACGGTCGGGATGAAGTCGTCGGCGAGCCAGGCCTGGTCGTTCACGACCTCGGCGGCGTTCTTGCCGGCGATCTCCGCGTGGAAGATGTCGGGGTACTGGGTGGCGGAGTGGTTGCCCCAGATGGTGAGCCGCTTGATGTCGGAGACCGACGCGCCGGTCTTCTTCGCGAGCTGCGACAGCGCGCGGTTGTGGTCGAGCCGGGTCATCGCGGTGAAGCGCTCGGCCGGTACGTCCGGGGCGGCGGCCTGCGCGATGAGCGCGTTGGTGTTGGCCGGGTTGCCGACGACGAGCACCTTGATGTCGTCGGCGGCGTTGTCGTTGATGGCCTTGCCCTGCGGCTTGAAGATGCCGCCGTTGGCCTCCAGGAGGTCGCCGCGCTCCATGCCCTTGGTGCGGGGGCGGGCGCCGACGAGCAGCGCGACGTTGGCGCCGTCGAAGGCGACGTTCGGGTCGTCGCTGATCTCGATGGAGTTCAGCAGCGGGAAGGCGCAGTCGTCGAGCTCCATGGCGGTGCCCTCGGCGGCCTTCAGCGCCGGCGTGATCTCAAGAAGGCGCAGGTTGACCGGCACGTCAGCGCCGAGCAGGTGGCCGGAGGCGATGCGGAAGAGCAGCGCGTAGCCGATCTGGCCGGCCGCGCCGGTGACGGTGACATTCACGGGAGTGCGGGTCATGGCGATCTCCGTAAGACAGCTGGCGGTGGGGTCCCTGATCCTCGTACAGATGTACCGGATCCCCGATTTCCTGGATCCCCGCCGACGCCTCTTCGAGTCCTCGATCGCCTCTCGATGATCGATCTCTTGGCATCAAGAGAGATCCGCCGTCAGGCTATCGCGCCCCGACCACCCCTGGCCCCCGGGTCCGTGTGGCCCCGCCCACAGCATCCCCCAAGGGGGGCGGCCGCCACCTCGGGGGAGGGAGTGTGGCGGCCGCCGTGGGGGTGTTGACCACTCCCGTGGGGGTACCGACCGCCTGCCCCCGCACCTGGATCTCATGCGCGATCATCACCAACTTTCTCTGCGCCCCCACGCACCCGCACCGCAGGCGACGCGCAGGTATGTGCGCGCGGGGCACAGCGGTGGCACTCCCCCAGCCGATGACCCGGGGCCGACACAACACAGGCCAGCCGCACACCCATGACGGCCCGCACCCGCGCGCACGCACCGAAGGCGACGCGGGGGTATGTCCGCGCGCAGCACAGCCGTGGCGCCTCCCCGACCGACGAGCACCCAGGCCCCACCACCGAGACGGCCAGCACGGACACACCCCCGCGACCCCGCCCCACAAAACGCCCCAAGGCGCCGACGGCACCCAAGGCACCGCCCCGGCGACACCTACTCCGTACAGCCGGTGGCCCCGGACACCAACACCGCGCAGGCCTTCGCCGCGCCCCCCGCCTTCACCGCCACCATCGGCGTATACGCGTCGAAGTCCTCGTCCACCGTGCCCTTCTGCGCGGCGGCCCCACCCCCGCCCGCCCCCGTGACCCTGACCTCGTCCCCGGGCGACGCCCGGGTGATCCGCGCCCACGCCGCCCCGCACGCCTTGCTGTACCGCACCTCGATCAGCGCCCCGCCCACCGTGGCCCGCGAGGCCGTCCTCGCCAGCTCCCCGCCGCAGCCCATGCTCTCGGGGTCCTTGCCCGCGCAGTCCGCCCCCCGGCACTCCACCCCGTCCGGCAGCTCCGCCTCCCCCGTACGGCTCGGCGCCACCGGCGACCTGGCCCCATCGCCGCCGCCCTCGCCGCCGCCCCGGAGCCCGGGGAGGAAGACGGCGACCGCGATGACGACGAGCGCCCCGACCACGCCCGCGAGGAACATCGTCACCTTCCGCCTCCGCCGCTGCCCGTCGGGCGACCCCCCGCCGGCGCCCGCACCCGCCGCGCCGAAGGGCGACGCGGAGGCATCACCGTACGAGGAGGACGAGACCGACGGCGGCACGGTGGGGGAAACACCCGCGGGCCCGGCGACCCCGGTCAGCCCCCCGAAGCCGCCCCGCGCGGACCGCCCGCCTTTCTCGGCACCCCCGGCACCCGCACCGGTATCCACACCCGCACCCGCACCCGCAGACGAACCCACACCCGCCCCAGCGGCATCAGAACCACGCGAGCCACGCGGGTCACCCGAGCCACCCCGGCCCCCCGAGCCACCCCCCAACTCCCCCAACGCCGCCCGAGCCTGCGAAATCCGTATCGCCTGCATGGTCATGTCGTGCCGCATCTCGGACCGGCTCCAGGCCCGCTCCGCCAGCTCCCACAGGGTGATCAGATGCACCGGCTGCGTGCCCGTGACCTCGGCCAGCGCGACGACCGCGCCCTTCGGCGCGAGCAGCCGCCCGTTCAGATAGCGCTCCCACGACGTCTTGCTGTAGCCGGTCCGGTCCGAGACCGCCGCGACGCTCAGGCCGCTGTGATCGACGAGCGCCCGCAGCCGGTCGGCGAACTCCCGTACTTCCGGGTCGAGTTCCTCCGGCAGCGCCTTCCATCGAGGCATGGCTCCCCCTCTTCCCCCGAGTGCGTACCTGTCCTCAGGGATGCGCGGAGCCAGGATGGCAGTTCCCGCGGCGCGGGCGCATGGGTTCGTTACGGGCCACCAACTCGCACACACATCGGATCAAGGTCGTTGCAGGCCGAGAACACCGTTGCGGAATGGTCACCTCCGTGCCACAGGGACCGGGCATCCCTTGAACGAAGTTGGCGCGTCCATGACTCTGGATCCCGAGCGGAACGCACCGCTTACATCGGGAGATTCCATCAGGAACCACACCTCCCCGAACGGCGGCGCCCGTCCTCCCACGGGGGAGAGGACGGGCGCCGTCTCCTTTCGCGCCACCCCTGGGACGCCGATATACCCGAAGGGACGTACTTCGGCCGAGTCTGTGGCACCGGACCCGAGAGCATCGGCACAGTCGGTGAGGCGGCACCCGCAGCAGCGGACCGCACCTCCTCACGAAGGGAACCGGACCCATGCAGTACGGCAAACGCCTCGCCGGCGGCCTCGTCACCGTGGCCGCCCTCCTCGGCACCGCCTTCGCCACCTCCCCCGCGGCCACGGCGGCCCCCACCACCCCCGCCGCCAACTCCACCACCTCCGCCGCCGCCGCACCAGCGATCCGCGGCACGGCCCCGGCCTGCGTCAAGCGGGACGTCGTCAAGCACCGCAAGTATGTGAAGGTGACCAACCTCTGCGGCCGGGCCATGCACCTGAAGGTCGTCATCGACTGGGGCCCCGACTCGCGGTGCCTCACCTACCAGCACAAGCAGCAGTGGGAGTGGAACTGGGGCCGCGGCTCCTACGGCAAGGTCGTCACCTGCTGACCGGCCCCGTCACACCCGCCCCCCGCCCGCGCCGGGCGTGACGAGCCCCGTCTCGTACGCCACCACGACCGCCTGCGCCCGGCTGTCCAGGCCGAGTTTGCTCATCGTGCGGTTGAGGTGCGTCTTGACGGTGGCCTCGCTGATGTAGAGCCGCTCGGCGATGTCCGCGTTGGTCAGGCCGCGCGCGATCATCTTCAGGACCTCGACCTCCCGTGAGGTCAGCGCCGCGAGGTCCGGCGGCGGCCGGACCTCGTCGCCGCCGGGCCCCGCGCCCTGCCGCGCGAACGCCTCGACGAGCCGCCGCGTCACGCTCGGCGCGAAGAGCGCGTCACCGCCGCCGACCGCCGCGACCGCGGCCAGCAGCCGCTCGGGGCCGGAGTCCTTGAGCAGGAACCCGGAGGCGCCCGCGCGCAGCGCCCCGTACACGTACTCGTCGAGGTCGAAGGTGGTCAGCACCAGGACGCGCGGCGCCGGTTCGGCCGCCTGGGCGAGGATCCTCGCGGTGGCCGTGATGCCGTTCGTGCCGGGCATCCGGATGTCCATCAGGACGACGTCGGGCCGGGTCCGCGCGGCGAGTTCGACGGCCTCGTCGCCGTCGCCCGCCTCGCCGACGACCTCGATGCCGGGCGCGGCGCGCAGCAGGCCGACCAGTCCCGCGCGGATGAGGAACTGGTCGTCGACGACAAGTACCCTGATGGAGCCGGTCATCCGGTCATTCCGCCCCGTCGTCCCCCTGAGCCGCGGCCTGCGCCGAGGTCGGCAGGGTGAGCCGCACGGCGAATCCCCCCTCGCTCAGCGGGCCGATGCTGATCGTCCCGCCGTAGAGCTTGGCCCGCTCCCGCATCCCAATCAAGCCGTGTCCACCACCGGTTCGCACTCTGTCCTGAATCACCCCCTTCCCGTCGTCGACGACCGAGACCTCTATGTGCCGTGCGCGGTAGGCGAGTTCGACGGTCGCGCCCGCTCCACGGGCGTGCTTCATCACGTTGGTGAGCGCCTCCTGCACCACGCGGTACGCGCACAGCTCGACGCCGGGGGCCACCGGCCGCGGGGTCCCCGTGACGTGCAGGGCGACGGGGACGCCGCCGGCGCGGACCCGCTCGACCATCTCCTCCAGGCGGGCGAGTCCCGGCATCGGCGCCTCGGGCCCCGCGTCGCCGTCCCGCTCGCCGTCCTCGGCGCGCAGCACCCGCAGCATGCGGCGCAGCTCTTCGAGGGCCTCGCCACTGGTTCCCGAGATGGTGCCGAGCGCGGCGCGCGCCGTGGCCGGATCTGATCCGAAGACGAAGGTGGCGAGGCCCGCCTGCACGGATATCACCGACATGTGGTGGGCGACCACGTCGTGCAGTTCGCGGGCGATCCGGCCCCGCTCCTCGGCGACCTCGCGCCGGGCCCGCTCGTCCTGCTCCAGCTTCAGCTGCCGGGCCAGTTCGGCGGTGTGGCGGGCGGCGTGCCCGAAGCGCCAGATGACCAGCGGGAAGCCGATGGCCTGGGCGACGACGGAAACCATCCCCGCGCCGCCGGCCACCACCCCGGCGAAGATCCACACCGCGCCCATCAGGGCCGCGCAGGGCAGGGAGACGCGGGTGGGCCGCACCGACGCGACCGTGTAGACGGCGAGCATGGGCGCGAAGGTGTTCAGGACGGGCCAGTAGCCGGCCAGGACGTAGCCGATCCACACCGCGTGGATGAAGAGGAGGACGGCGACCGGCGCCCTGCCGCGCAGGACCGCCGGTGCGTTGGCCAGGACCACCAACGCGTACCCGGCGGCGTCGAGTCGGGGCCAGCCCTGTCGTACGGACTCCTGGCCGAGCAGCACGGCCACCGTGGTCAGGGCGACCGCGATGAGCGCGTCGACGACGAGGGGGCGGATCCGCATCGCCGCAGCGTAACCCCGGTGCGGGCGGAGGAACGTCAATCATGCGCGGTACCGCGGAAGTTGCAGGAACCGCGTGGCTACGGCGGCGGGTGCAGCCGGATGTCAACCGAGTGCGGGACGACGCCCGCCCGGCGACTCCGTAACTTCTTGGTCAGCACCAGCGGCACCGGCTCACCACCGGCGCCACGGTTTCGGACCGCGGGCCGTCGGGGGACCCAACGGGGGGACCCGGCCCGCGGCCACGGAAGGGAAGTCATGATCGTTCGCAAGCGCATCGCTCTCGCCGTCGCGACCGCGGCCCTCGGCTCGGGGCTGGCCCTCGCGCCGGCGGCCACCGCCGCGCCCGCCCCGCAGGACGTCAGCGCCGCGTACTCCTGTGGGTACTACAACGGGACCGCCCTGACCAAGTCGGGGCAGACGGGCAGCGCCGCGGTGAAGCGGATCAAGGAAGTCCAGTGCCTGATCAACCGGAACACGAGCTACCCGACCATCCTCGGCGTGGACGGGAAGTTCGGCACCAAGACGTACAACGCGGTGAAGACCGTCCAGAAGAAGGCCAGGATCAGCGTCGACGGGGAGGTCGGCAAGAACACCTGGGCGAAGCTCCGCGCCGGCGTCTGGTGGTGACCCTGACCCGCAGCCGGTGAGAACGACGGCGGCCCGTCCCTCGGGGGGAGGACGGGCCGCCGTCACGCCGTGCGCGCCGCGCGCGCCGCGCGCGCCGCGCCTAGCTGTCGATCGTGAAGTGCAGCGTGTCGTCCAGGAACGGGATCTCCAGCCACGGCTCGGGCTGCGCCATCATCGCCAGCAGCACGATGGCGGTACCGAGCGCCCCGTACGTGACCATGTCCGTGAACCGCGAGCGCACCGCCAGCATGCCGACGTCCGGCACCGCCCACCGCAGCACGGCGCCGCCGACGAGCGCGAGGCCGACCAGCATCGTGCCGACGCGGAACACGTCGAGCGCGGTGAGCAGCAGCCCGAGCCCCACCACGGCGCAGACGCCGAGCAGCGGCCACTGGCGGGCGGGGGCGGGCGCGTCACCGGAGGCGGCGCGACCGCCGCCCTCGGGCCGCGCGGTGTCCCGCGTGAACAACGGAAACCGCCGCGAGACCTTCCGCGGCTGCCCGTCCGGCCCGGGCGCACTGACGGCCCCCGTGGCTCCAGCGGTCCCGGGGGGTTCCGGAGCCTCCGGGGCACCCGTGACTGCCGGGACGTCCAGGCTTTTCGAAGCCTCGGGGGCGCCCGAGGCTGCCGGGGTTTTCGGAGCCTCGGGGGCGCCCGGTGCTGCCGGGGTTTTCGGGGCTGCCGGGGCTTCCGGGACCGCCGGAGTTTCCGAAGCTGCAGGGGTTTCCGGAGCCTCGGGGGCGCCCGGTGCTGCCGGGGTTTCCGAAGCTGCCGGGGTTTCCGAAGCTGCCGGGGTTTCCGAAGCTGCCGGGGTTTCCGAAGCTGCCGGGGTTTCCGGGACCGCCGGGGCCTCCGGGACCGCCGGGGCCTCCGGGGTACCTGGGGTACTCGGGACCGCCGGGACCTCGCGGGTGCCAGCAGCCTCCCTGGCCTTCGGAGTACCCGTGGCCTCTGGGGTGCCTGAGGCCTCCGGGGTGCCTGAAGCCACCGAGGCCTTCGGGGTGTCCGGGGCTGCCGGGACATCCGGGGTTGCCGAAGCCTCCGGGGTCCCCGAGCCCCCCGGGGCACCCGAGGCCCCCGAGGTCGCCACGGCATCGGCGCTGCCCTGGGCTGCCGAGCCCCCCGGCGTTGCCGAGGCCTCCGGCGCCTCCGGGGCGTCCGAAGCCCCCTGGGCACCCGGGATCGCCGCGGCCGTCTCCGGGGTCGGCCGGCCCCCCGGCTCGGGTTCTGCGTTCATGAGCTCGTCCCTCTCCCGGGTCTCCCGGGTCAGCTCGCGGCAGCGATTCGCTCGGCGGCCTCGACGACGTTCACCAGGAGCTGGGCGCGGGTCATCGGGCCGACGCCGCCCGGGTTCGGGGAGATCCACCCGGCGACCTCCGCGACGCCCGGGTGGACGTCGCCGACGATCTTGCCGCTCTCGTCGCGCGAGACGCCGACGTCCAGGACGGCCGCGCCCGGCTTCACGTCCTCGGGCTTGATGAGGTGCGGGACGCCCGCCGCGGCCACGATGATGTCGGCCCGCTTCAGGTGCGCCGCCAGATCACGCGTACCGGTGTGGCACTGCGTGACCGTCGCGTTCTCGGACTTGCGGGTGAGCAGGAGCGGCATCGGCCGGCCGATCGTCACCCCGCGTCCCACGACCACGACCTCGGCACCCTTGATCTCCACGTCGTGCTGCCGCAGCAGCCGGATGATGCCGTACGGAGTGCACGGCAGCGGCGCCGGCTCGTTCAGGACGAGGCGGCCGAGGTTCATCGGGTGCAGCCCGTCGGCGTCCTTGTCGGGGTCCATGAGCTCCAGGACGCGGTTCTCGTCGATGCCCTTGGGCAGCGGCAGCTGGACGATGTAACCGGTGCACGCGGGGTCGTCGTTGAGTTCGCGGACGACCGCCTCGATCTCCTCCTGGGAGGCGGTGGCGGGCAGTTCGCGCTGGATGGAGGCGATGCCGACCTGCGCGCAGTCGCGGTGCTTGCCGGCGACGTACTTCTGGCTGCCCGGGTCGTCACCGACCAGGACGGTACCGAGTCCGGGCGTGACGCCCTTCTCCTTCAGGGCCGCCACGCGGGCGGTCAGTTCGGACTTGATCGCGGCTGCGGTGGCCTTGCCATCGAGAATCTGGGCGGTCATGACCCCATCTTCCCGGATGAGGCCCGCCCGGTACCAATCAGGGCGCTCCCCCGGCCTCCCGTCGGCCCACGGCTGATCAGCGAGGTTGCACTTGCACAACACATACGTAACCCGGCTGGACAAATAAGCCGCGCCTAAAGAACGATGAGCGGCACAGTGCCGCGGGCAGTGTCGGGGGGACGGACCGCATCTGTAAGACCTACCTCCGTGATGTGCCGCGTCGTCCCCGCACCACCCGACGGAGGAAGACCGCCATGAGTTACGGCGACCCGAACAACCCCTACGGGCAGCCGCCCCAGCAGCCCCCGCCCGGCCCCGGATACGGCTACCCCCAGCAGGCCCCGCCCGGCGTCCCGCCGCAGCAGGGCTACGGCTACCCGCAGCAGCCGGCCTACCCCGGCTACCCGGGCGGCAACATGATGCAGCAGTCGATGCCGGGACTCCTGGTCACCGCGCGGGTCTTCCTGTTCCTCATATCCGCGGTGCAGATCCTGGCCGCGATCGGCTACCTGTACGTGGCCGCGGTCGCGAACGACGTCTCCGACAGCGCCGACGAGTTCGGGCTCAGCGGCACGGGTGACTTCGGTGACGCGGCCGCCGGCATCTTCGTCGTCATCGCGCTCATCGCGGCGGGCCTCGCCGCCCTGTCGATCACGCTGGGCGTGAAGTTCAGCCGCGGCGGCCAGGGCGTGCGGATCACCACCGTGGTCTACGGCGCACTCGGCGGCATCCTCGGCCTGATCGGCCTCTTCGTCGGTCTCGACTCCGGCCTGGCGACCGCCGTCATCTTCCCGCTCATCTGGGTCGTCTTCGCCGTCGTCATCACGATGGCCCCGGTCGTCCCCAGCGGCACCGCCTGGTTCAGCCGCCCGCGCTACTGAGCGCCCTGCCCCTCCGCTCGGGGCACCGACGGTGGCCGCGCCCTTCCCGAGGGAAGGACGCGGCCACCGTCGTACGTACACCGGGCAGCGCTCACGCGCACCTCAAGGACGCTCAGTGGAAGAAGTGCCGCGTCCCCGTGAAGTACATCGTGACGCCCGCCTTCTTCGCCGCCTCCACGACCAGCTCGTCGCGGACCGAACCGCCGGGCTGCACCACGGCCTTGACGCCCGCGGCGGTCAGGATCTCCAGGCCGTCGGGGAAGGGGAAGAACGCGTCGGACGCGGCGTACGAACCGCGTGCCCGCTCCTCGCCCGCCCGCTCGACGGCGAGCTTCGCGGAGTCGACGCGGTTGACCTGGCCCATGCCGACGCCGACCGAGGCGCCGTCCTTGGCGAGCAGGATCGCGTTGGACTTGACCGCCCGGCACGCCTTCCAGGCGAACGCCAGCTCGGCCAGCTCGCCCTCGTCCAGCGCGTCGCCCGTGGCCAGCGTCCAGTTGGCGGGGTCGTCGCCGTCGGCCTGGAGACGGTCGGTCACCTGGAGCAGCGCGCCGCCGTCGATCTGCTTGACCTCGACGGGGTTGGCCGGCGCCTGCTCGGCGCGCAGCACGCGGATGTTCTTCTTCTTGGTGAGGGCCTCCAGCGCGCCGTCCTCGTAATCGGGCGCGACGATGACCTCGGTGAAGATGTCGGCGACCTGCTCCGCCATCTCCTTGCTCACCGGGCGGTTGACGGCGATGACGCCGCCGAACGCCGAGAGCGGGTCGCAGGCGTGCGCCTTGCGGTGCGCCTCGGCGACGTCCGCGCCGATCGCGATGCCGCACGGGTTGGCGTGCTTGATGATCGCCACACAGGACTCGTCGTGGTCGTACGCGGCACGGCGCGCGGCGTCCGTGTCCGTGTAGTTGTTGTACGACATCTCCTTGCCGTGCAGCTGCTCGGCCTCGGCGAGGCCGCCCGTGCCGTCGACGTACAACGCCGCGCCCTGGTGCGGGTTCTCGCCGTAGCGCAGGACGTTCTTGCGCTCGTACGTCGCGCCGAGGAAGGCGGGGTGGCCCGAGTCGTCCGCGGCGGCGTACCCCTCGGCGAACCAGCCGGCGACCGCGACGTCGTACGCCGCCGTGTGCTGGAACGCTTCTCCCGCGAGCCGCTTGCGCGCGGCCAGGTCGAAGCCGCCCGCCTTGACCGCCGCGAGGACGTCGGCGTACCGCTTCGGGTCGGTGACGACCGCGACGGAGGGGTGGTTCTTGGCGGCGGCGCGGACCATCGAGGGGCCGCCGATGTCGATCTGCTCCACGCACTCGTCGGGAGTGGCGCCGGAGGCGACGGTCTCCTTGAAGGGGTAGAGGTTCACGACGACGAGCTGGAAGGGCTCGACGCCCAGCTCGTCGAGCTGGCGGCGGTGGTCCTCCAGGCGCAGGTCGGCGAGGATGCCCGCGTGGACCTTGGGGTGCAGGGTCTTGACCCGGCCGTCCAGGCACTCGGGGAAGCCGGTCAGCTCCTCGACCTTGGTGACGGGCACCCCGGCGGCGGCGATCCGCGCGGCGGTCGAGCCGGTGGAGACGAGCTCGACATCCGCCTCGTGCAGCCCGCGCGCGAGGTCTTCGAGTCCGGTCTTGTCGTAGACGCTGACGAGCGCGCGCCTGATGGGGCGCTGCGCGGTGTTCGCGTTCGCGTTCGTAGCTTCGGCGGTCACGGGATAAGAACCTTTCGTCCCTCAATGCGGTAGCCGTGCCGGGCCAGACGCCCCACGACATCGACGAGCAGCGTGCGCTCGACTTCCTTGATGCGCTCGTGCAGAGCGCTCTCGTCGTCCTCGTCCCGGACCTCGACCACGCCCTGGGCGATGATCGGGCCGGTGTCGACGCCGTCGTCGACGAAGTGGACGGTGCAGCCGGTGACCTTCACGCCGTACGCGAGCGCGTCGCGCGCGCC
The DNA here is from genome assembly GCF_016905445.1 of Streptomyces sp. G44. GTDB lineage: Bacteria > Actinomycetota > Actinomycetes > Streptomycetales > Streptomycetaceae > Streptomyces. The sequence goes on along the minus strand of NZ_JAFEXF010000037.1, from coordinate 5,768 downwards.
GTGGGCCCCCGGAAAACTGGGCAGCAGGGCGGGGTGCGTGTTCACGAACCGCCCGCCGAAGCGCGCGAGGAACTCCTTCCCCACGATCTTCATGAACCCGGCGGAGACCACCAGGTCCGGTCCGTGCGCGGCCGTCGCCTCGGCCAGGGCCAGGTCCCACGCGTCGCGGGTCGCGTGGTCCTTCACGCGGCAGACGAAGGTAGGGACCCCGGCGCGCTCGGCGCGCTCCAGGCCCGCGATGCCGTCGCGGTCGGCGCCCACGGCGACGATCTCGGCGCCGTAGGCCCCCGCGCCCTGGGTGTCGATGGCGTCGATCAGGGCCTGGAGGTTGGTGCCCGAACCGGAGACGAGCACGACGAGTCGCTTGGGACGCGGGTCCACAGCGCTCTTGGCCACGGCGCGTTCGGCCACAGCGGGGCCCTTTCTCGGGAGATGCGTCTTTGTACGGTCGTACGAAGGCTTCGAGCCCCGCGATACGGGGAACTCTACGAAGCGGCCGACCGTCAGCAACGATACCGGCACCCGGAACCGCCCCTCACGGGACGGGGGCGCGCGCGGAAGGTAGCGTCTGGGGAAAAGGCGCCAATACCGACGATCGCCGGGTGGCCGGGCCGCACGCGGTGCCGCATGCGGGCTCCACGGCTCTCCACCACGGCTCTACCAAGGGGAAGACGCACACCTGATGCCGGACCGTAGCCGCCCTTCGTCTCCACCGCAGGACTCCGACTCCCAGGGACCGGAGTCCCGGGGCTCGGGCTCCCAGGGCACGGGCAAGGACGACGACAACCCCTTCGCGCCGCCGCCGGAGGGGACACCGGACCGTCCGTGGCAGCCGCGCCGCCCCTCCGAGGGCCATGACGGTTCCTCGCCCGAGGGCTCCGGCGGCCACGGCTCTCCCTGGGGCAGCCAGTGGAGCGACCGCCAGCCCGGCCGTTCCCCGGGCGGCTTCGGCGAGCGGCCCGGCCCGCAGGGCGGCCCCGGCAAGGAGGGACCCTCCGGTCCCGGCGGCGGCGGCCTGCGCTGGGACCCGACGGACCCCGCCCAGCGCCGCGCGCGCTACGCCCTCCTCTCGGGCATGTGGGCCTTCTTCTTCGCGCTGTTCGGCTGGCGGTACGTCGCACTGGCGCTCGGCGCCTTCGCGGTGATGTGGGCCGTCCAGTCGCTGCGGGCGAAGCCGCGTACGCCGGATCCGACGCGGCCCGCGACCGGTGCCGGCGCCCAGGGCGGTGGGCCGCAGGGCGGACCGCCGTCGTCGACGCGGCCGCAGACGACGGCCGCCATCAGTGGCCTGGTGACGGGCGCGCTGGCGCTGATCATGGTGGCGGGGACATTCACGGCGCAGCTGGTGTACCGCGACTACTACACGTGCGTGGACGACGCGCTCACCACCACGTCGCAGCAGTCCTGCGAGGATCTCCTGCCCGAGCAGCTGCGGCCGCTCCTGGGGGAGCAGGACGACTGACGCGGTGCAGAGGGGCCGCTCCCCGGCCCCTCTGCTCAGGGACCCTTCGCCGTGGACCCCTTCGCACTGGACCCTTCTCAGCAGTCCCTTCGCAGTGGCCCCTTCGCAGTGGACCCTTTTCAGCGGACTCCTTTCAGCGGACCCCTTTCAGTGCGGTGCTGCGGGTGAGTCCGAGGCCGTGGTTTCCGGCGGTCCCGAGGGCGTGGCAGAGGGCGGCGCGGGCGTCGGCGCCTCGGCCGTGGTCCAGGCTCTCGCGGCGCTGTGGGCGCTCCCCGTCACCGCCGTGGCCCTGCTCGGCCCGCTGGGCTGGGCCACGCGGGCCTGGACGGGCGCCCCGCCGGACGCCCGGGCCGCCCTCCTCGTCGAACCGCCCCTCCCCCACCCGCTCCTGGCCCCCGTGGTCCTCGCGACGACCGCGGCGGTCCTGCTCCTGGCCTCCGGGTCGTTCCGTACGGGATCCGCCCCGCTCGGCTCGCTCCCCGGGAACAACGCCACGGCGCATCGCGTCGTCCGCCACGCCGCACTGGCGCTCGCCTGGGCCGCCGGTGTCGCGCTGCCGTCCGCGCTGCGCCTTCCGTACGCCGTCGGACTGGCGGCCCAGATCGGGGTGGCCGCGGTCCTGCTGATCGTCGCCGCCCGCGCCACGTCCAGCGCCTCCGCCCTGACGGCTTCGGCTCTGGCCTCGGCGTCCTCGGTGGGCGTCGCGTTCCTCTCCCTGTCGACCGAGGCGGCGACTCTCGGCACGCTCGGCGCGCTCACGGCCCTGTTCCTGACCGCATGCCCGCGGATCGCCCGCCGGGCGCCTTCACCCCGGGACGAGGCAGCCGCCCCCGCGCCCCATGGGCCGGGCGCCGCCGCCCTCGCCGCCAGCGCGGCTCTCGCGTACGCCACCGCGCTCGTGTGCGCCGCCGGTGCCGCAGCGGGGCTGCGCCTGGAGCACATCGGCCTGGCCGCCCTGACCGTCCCGGCCCTCACCGCGTTCGCCGCCGCCCGCCTGGGGCGGCATCCGCTGGCCCTGCCGGTCGAGGTCACGGCGGCCGCGGCCGGGGCGTTCGCCCTCGCCCTCACCTCGGCCCACGCCCCGACGCTCGCCCTGGCACTGGCCCTCTGCGGGGTCATCGCGGCGGGCACGGCGTTGCGTCCCGACCGCCGGCCGGTGGGATACGCGGCCGGGGCGCTGTTCCTCCTGGCGAGCTGGGTCCGTCTCGCCGCCTGGGAGGTGGTGACTCCGGAGGCGTACACGCTTCCGGCGACCGTCCCCGCGCTGCTCCTCGGTCTGCTGCGGCGCCGCCGCGACCCCGGGGTCTCCTCCTGGGTGGCCTACGGTCCCGGCCTCGCCCTGACACTGCTGCCGAGCCTCGCCGCCGCCTGGGGCGACCCGCACTGGCAGCGCCCCCTGCTGCTCGGTGCCGCGGCGCTCACGCTGACGCTGGTCGGGGCCCGGCACCGGCTGCGCGCCCCGCTGGTCCTCGGCGGCACGGTGCTCGCCCTGGACGCCCTGCACGAACTGGCGCCGTATCTCGTGCAGGTGGCGGGCGCCCTGCCGCGCTGGCTGCCGCCCGCGCTGGCGGGTCTGCTGCTTCTGGGCGTCGGCGCGACGTACGAGCAACGGCTGCGTGACGCGCGGCGGTTGCGGAATGTCCTCGGCCGAATGCACTGAATACGGTCCGCCGCCGCCCTATGTGGACCCGTCAATTCCCTTGCGGGACACAGGAAATACGAGAGCGGCCCGGAGGCTGAAAGCCTCCGGGCCGCAATCCGGGGTGGGCGATACTGGGTTCGAACCAGTGACCTCTTCGGTGTGAACGAAGCGCTCTCCCACTGAGCTAATCGCCCGGGCGCACAGAGAACATTACCGCATGTCAGCGGGTGCTCCCGACCGCCTCGGAGTCACCTCTCGGTCACTCCTTGATCTTCCACGGCATGGTGATGCCGAACTTCCAGACGTAGATCGCGACCAGCACCGCGACGATCACCAGGCCGATGGTCGTCAGGATGATGTTCCGGCGGCGGACCTTCGGGTCGAGCGCGCGCTGCGCGGCCTCGGTGACCTTGCGCTTCGTCCAGCGCAGCACCAGCTGGGCCCAGACGAACTCGGTCGCCCAGATCGCCATTCCGCCGAAGATCACCAGCCAGCCGGGGCCGGGCAGCGGGAGCATGATGATGCCCGCGACGACTACCGCGAGGCCCACGATGAAAACGCCGACCTGCCAGCTCAGGTGCAGCGCCTTGCGGGCCTGGATGTACTGCGGCGCCCGGGACCCGAGCGGCTGCTCGGCCTGCGCCTCGTCGGGCGCTTCCGCGACCTCCGCGGGTTCGCTACGCCCCTTACTCCCCGTATTCATACGGCCAAACCCTACCGGACGGAAACCCGTCACTGGAATGGGTGCACGAACGGAAGAGAGAACCCGCCAGTCGAGCTACCTAAAGACACGCAAAACCCTCAGAGGGGTTTACAACGGCACCGTAGGTGGCATGTCGATTTCGCCGACGTGCGAATCCCCGAGCGCACACTGAGCGAAAGGCCCTGGCGCTTATGAACACCACGGTCAGCTGCGAGCTGCACCTGCGCCTCGTTGTGTCGAGCGAGTCCTCACTGCCTGTACCCGCAGGACTGCGGTATGACACGGCCGATCCCTATGCCGTGCACGCCACCTTCCACACCGGAGCCGAGGAAACGGTCGAGTGGGTGTTCGCCCGCGACCTCCTCGCCGAGGGCCTGCACCGGCCCACCGGAACCGGCGACGTCCGAGTCTGGCCGTCCCGGAGCCACGGTCAGGGCGTTGTCTGCATCGCCCTGAGCTCGCCGGAGGGCGAGGCTCTGCTCGAGGCCCCGGCGCGGGCCCTGGAGTCCTTCCTGAAGCGAACAGACGCGGCCGTGCCGCCCGGCACGGAGCACCGCCACTTCGATCTCGACACCGAGCTGTCACACATCCTGGCCGAAAGCTGACGGCACGGGAGCGTCGAGATCCCCCCACGCCGTCCGACTCGGGGCGACGGCGCAGGCAGTAACGACACAGTCACGGCCCAGAGGCGGGACAAGCCGAGACAAGGCGAACAGAAAACAGTCACCGGCGCCGCCGCCGCGGGATCCTCCGCGGCGGCGGCGCCGGTGCGTCTCCCGGCGAAGCCGCTAGCATCGGCCAGCATCGGCGGGCACCGGCCCGACCTTCTGGCCAGGGAGCGCATCGTGCTGATCACCCACGACAACCGGTGTTCTCTCGACGCCGTGGTCGATCTGGTGAACACCGCACCCGAGGAGGGCGGCACCGACGGACTCGCGGACCTGGCGGCGCTCGGCGACTTCGTACGAAGACACGACGTGAGCGATGTCGGGGTGCTCTCGGAGCGTGACCTCGCCGATGTGCGCCGGGTCCGCGGCCGCTTCGCCGAGGTCTTCGCCAACCCCGAGCCCGGGGCCGCGTCCACGATCATCAACGAACTGGTCGCGGCGGCGGGCACCACGCCCCGCCTCACCGACCACGACGGCTACGACTGGCACATCCACTACTTCGCGCCGGGCGCCTCCGTCGCCGACCACCTGGCGGCCGACTGCGGGATGGCGCTGGCCTTCTTCGTGGTCGCCGGCGAGCAGGAGCGGCTGCGGCGCTGCGAGGCGCCGGACTGCCGGCACGCCTTCGTCGACCTCTCCCGCAACCGCTCCCGCCGCTACTGCGACAGCCGCACCTGCGGCAACCGTCTGCATGTCGCCGCGTACCGGGCCCGCCGCAAGGAAGCCGCGGGCTAGAGCAGCAGCAGGTCGTGGAGGGACGCCAGCAGGATCAGCATGCCGATCACCGTCAGGAAGATCATCAGCGGTGGCTGGGAAAGGGCGAAGAGGCAGCCTCGCGGTTCTTCGTCGGTGGCGTGCCGCTCTTCGTCGGCAGGTCGTCGCTCTTGGGCCGATGCCGCTCGCCGTCCGTCGTCCGGCGCGGCCTCATCGCCCTGTGGGGTGGTGTCCAGCATCTCGCGCTGATGATGACGCAGGCGGCGGGCGCCCGGTGACCAACACGCCCGGGCGAGGGGGCAGTTCGCCGGATCCCGTGACGGGGAAAAGTCCAGCGCCCGGAGTGTTCCGTCCGTGGCCCCCGGCCGTTCACCTCATGACACGCGGCGGCGCAGCCCGCACTCGAACGAGGGAGCCGCCACGCCCATGGAACGCAGACGGTTGTTGACGACCGCGCCCGGCCGGAAGGCGGGAGGGGCGCGAGGGGGCCAGGGGCGTCAGATGCCGTGCTTCTTCAAGATGGCCTCGATGTCGCTGAAGTCGTCCGCGGGCGCGGCGGTCCTCGGCTTGGCCGCGGGC
>NZ_JAFEXF010000379.1 GCF_016905445.1 Streptomyces sp. G44 | reverse complement strand
CCGCTCGGGGGCGGCCCGAAGCGGGCGGCGGGCCCATCGCCGGGCGTGCACCCTCCCGGAACGCGCCCGCGCGCCCCCGCGAAGGCGGCCCCGCACGGCTATGGCCCCTCTCCGCGACTGACGTACCGTCAACTCCGCGCTCGGGCCCGCCCCCGCGGGCGTCGACCTGCCCCGTGCCCGCGCCCAGGGAGGTGCGCCGTGGAGGACGACCGTCCGGTACCGCTCGACGAGTACCCCGTGCACCAGGTCCCCCTGTTGATGAAGCACGTCGCGACGGGTGACCGCTCGGCGCGCCCTTCTTCGTCATGGAGCGGGTCGAGGGCCGCGTACCGCCGGACGTCATGCCCTACACGTACGAGGGGAACTGGCTGCACGCCGCGACCGACACCGAGCGCGCCCACCTGGAGGAAGCCTCCGTCGCCCTGCTGGCCCGGCTGCACGGCCAAGTCCCGGCGCGCGAGGCGCGGTTCCCCGCCCTGCCCGGAGGGGGCGGCCCACTGCGCCGCCACGTCGAGGCCCAACGCGCCTACTACACCTAGGTGGTGAGCGGACTGCCCCGCTCACCCCTGATCGAGCGTGCCTTCGACCGCCTCGAAGAGCTGTGGCCGGAGACGGCGGACGTACCCGTCCTCAACTGGGGCGACGCGCGCATCGGCAACATCGTGTACGACGGCTTCACGCCCGCGGCCGTCCTCGACTGGAAGATGGCGGCGCTCGCCCCGCGCGAGGTGGACCTCGGCTGGCTGCTCTACCTGCACCGCTTCTTCCAGGACCTGACGGTCAGTTCCGGCCAGTCGGGGCTGCCGGACTTCCTGCGCCGGGACCGGGTGGAGGACGCGTATGCCCGGCTCACGGGACACACCCCACGGGCCATGGACTTCCACACGCTGTACGCGGCGCTGCGGCACGCGATCGTCATGCTGCGCGTCGCCTGCCGCCAGGCCCACTTCGGGGAGGCCGCCGCGCCCCGTACGCCGCGGGACGCGGACATGCTGATCCTGCACCACGACAGCCTCGCGGCCATGGTGCAGGGCAGCTACTGGTGAGTCAGGCGGCGGGCCGCTGCTGCTGGGCCGCGCGCATCGGGCGCGAACCGGGGCCGCCCACGTGGGAGAACGGCTGGGTCCGCCAGTCGAGTCCCTGAGGGAGCGTCAACAGCAGGGCGGTGTCCTGCTCCTGAACCTCCATCGACTCGTCGGTGGGCGTGGCGTCCGTGGCCGCGCGGCCCGTACCGGCACAGACCGTGAGCCCGAACGGGTTCCACGGAGTGGGGCACAGCGCGTGCTCGGGCAGGACGTCCTCGTCGGCGAGGAGCGCGATCGGCTGCCCGCAGTCGGGGCAGTTCACGCGGTACATCTCAAAGGTGTCGTAGGCGTCGAGAAGGGCGTCAGCCGGTTCGACGCCCTCCGGCTCGGGCTCGGCGACCTGCTGCTGCTTGGCGCGAGTGGACCTGCCGGGGCGCTTCAAATTCTGCATGGGATTCTCCCCCTTGGGTGGGCCGACAAGGCGCTGCGGCCTCGACCACAGCAAGCACTTCCCGTCCCGTCGTAGGGGTAATCGTGGCATCCCGTCGGACACGGTCACAGCCATGTGGCGTTCGTCACATGAGCGGGGGAGCCGCCCCGGCCGCCGAGCCCTTCGGTCGCTCGGGTATCCGCAAGGATCAAGAGCCCTGTAGGTTCAGCGCATGGAGGAGCTGGACCGACAGATCGTGCAGCTGCTCGTCAAGGACGGGCGGATGAGCTACACCGACCTGGGCAAGGCCACGGGCCTGTCCACGTCGGCCGTGCACCAGCGGGTGCGCCGCCTCGAACAGCGGGGCGTCATCCGCGGCTATGCCGCGGTCGTCGACCCGGAGGCCGTGGGGCTGCCCCTGACGGCCTTCATCTCGGTGAAGCCGTTCGACCCCAGCGCGCCCGACGACATCGCCGAGCGCCTCGCGGGCGTTCCGGAGATCGAGGCGTGCCACAGCGTCGCGGGGGACGAGAACTACATCCTCAAGGTCCGCGTCGCCACCCCGCTGGAACTGGAGCATCTGCTGAGCCGTCTGCGCGCGCTCGCGGGTGTCTCCACGCGGACGACCGTCGTGCTCTCCACGCCCTACGAGGCCCGCCCGCCGCAGGTCTGAGCGGCAGGCGCTGCCCGCTCGTGCACAGCCCTCTGGTGGGACCGCGACAGGGCGCCCGGCGCCCCGCTGCCCGCCGCCCACCTCGGGACGTCGCGCGAACTCGCCGCCGGGGGCAGGCTGTTGCCGTCCTGGACCGCGTGGTGCGACGAGGTCACCGTGGCGGCCCTGACC
>NZ_JAFEXF010000378.1 GCF_016905445.1 Streptomyces sp. G44 | reverse complement strand
GGGGTTTGGGGGCTTGTGCCGATTCCGTCCGGCGCTCGTGGTCTCCGGGGGCCGGGCACGGGCACGGGGTTCAGGGGTCGGCAACGGTTGGTGGCCCGGCGCTCTCGCCGGGCGCGGGCCCGGTGCGCTCGGACGGGCATGCGGTTACGTCGCCGGGGGCGCCGCCTGCCGTGCCGTCGCCGTCGACGTCGGCTGCCGACAGGGCTGTTCAGCGAGCGGCGAAGCCGCGGGTCGAGAGCGCGGTGCCGGGGGCGGAAGCCGATCCGGGGAAGCCGATGCCGCGTCCTGCCGCGCCCGCCAAGGCCACGGCTGCGAGCGAGCCGGACAGCGGCACCGCCTCGCCGAGTGCGGCCCCCGCCACGGGGAGAGCCACCCCGCAGCCTGCCGCGCCCGCCAAGACCACGGCCCCGAGCAAGCCGGACAGCAGCACCGCCTCGCCCAGTGCGGCCCCCGCCACAGGGAGAGCCACCCCGCAGCCTGCCGCGCCCACCAAGACCACGGCCCCGAGCAAACCGGACAGCAGCACCGCCTCGCCCAGTGCGGCCCCCGCCACAGGGAGAGCCACCCCGCAGCCTGCCGCGCCCACCAAGACCACGGCCCCGAGCAAACCGGACAGCAGCACCGCCTCGCCGAATGCGGCCCCCGCCACGGGGAGAGCCACCCCGCAGCCTGCCGCGCCCACCAAGGGCATAGCTGCGAGCGAGCCGAGGAGTGGTACAGCCCCCCTCATCGGCAACCCCGGCACACCGACACCGAGCGCCACGCCCACCCCCATCCAGTCCGCACCGCAGAACACCGCACCCGGGCCCAAGGCTCCCGCGGGCAGGCCGGTGAGCGGTACCGGCAGGCGCACCAGCAGCCCCAGCGGGCCCACGCCGAGCGTCGCCCGCGCTCCGGGGAAGGCCATGCCGCAGCCTGCCGCGCCCGCCGCGCCTGCCGCGCCCTCCAAGAGCGCGGCTGCGGACCGGCCCGGAGGCAACACGGCCCCGCGGACCAGCGGTCACAAGACCTCGGCACCGTCCGGAGCAACCTCCGCTCCCACCACGGGCAGGACCGCCAACAAGCCCGGGAGCGGCGCCCTCGGCACACCGAATCCGAACGTCACCCGCATCCCCATCCAGACCGCACCGCAGCACACCACACCCAGGCCCAAGGCCGTCCCGAGCAGGCCCGTGCCCGGGAATGCCACCTCGCGGCCCACCACGCCCGCCAACGACACGGCCCCGCTGCCCGACAGCCACAGCACCCCGGCGGCACCGGGGCCAACTCCGGCGCCCCGGACGGCCACCCCACAGCCCGCCGCGCCCACCCCGTCCGCCGCGCCCGCCAAGAGCCCGGTCGCCGCCAAGTCCAAGAGCGGCACCGCCCCGCTCATCGGCGCCCCCGTCCAGACCGCGCCGCAGCACAACGCGCCCGCGGAAGGCTCCGCCCAGGACAAGAACCCCGGCGTTCCGGCCGCCGTACAACGCAAGGCGGCGGCCCACGTCGCCCCGCTCACCGGTACGCGGACGCCTCCCACGCCCGGCGCGAGCCCGGACGGCGTACAGCGCACACACCCGCGTACGCAGACCCAACCCCGACAACGCGCCACAGGCCCTCGCGCCGCCACGCCCGCCCCTGCACCCGTACACGTATCCGTACCCCTGGTGCAGCCCGCCCCGGCAGGACGTTCCCCGTTGGTGTCGGCCGTGCCGAGCGCGGTCCCGCAGCGGTGGCTGTTCCCCGTCGGCGCGGCGCGCGGCGCACGTGCGGGTCGTGCCGGTTCCCCGGACGGGCCGAGCCCTCGAACCGGCTCGCCGTCCGCGCCGGACGCCACTCCCGGCGTCCGGGCCACAGACGTCCCCGGGTCGGTGCCCCCCGCCGGCCCGGGGATGCCGGCCGCCGCCGTTCCCGCTCCAGGGAACGCGCCCGCGGCAGAAGACCCCGTCGCTGTGCGGGCGGATTCCCCCGTCCAGCCCGTACAGCGGCGGCCTCTCGTACGACGCGTCCGGCGTGCCCCGGACGACGGCAACACCCCGGGCGGGCGTCCGCGCACCGGGCTCGGCAAGCCGTTGGCCCCGGGGGACCCCTCCGTACCCGGCGGCCCGGCAGCGGCCACGCCCGTGCAGAAGGGCCCGGGCCCGGCCACGCCCGCGCCCACCCCCACCCCCACCCCTGAACGCACCGCGCCGCCCCTCACCAAGCCGCTGCCCGTGGTCCCGCTCAACCGCGCTGCCACCCCCGGCAGTCACGTCCCGACAGCCACCCCGGCCGCCCGCCCCCTGACGCCCTCCCGGAGCCTGACGGTCCAGCCCCCGGCGGCGGGTCACGCCGCCCCGGTGCCGCGAGCCGTCGAGGGACGGACGGCACCGGCCCCCGTGGCGCTCCAGCG
>NZ_JAFEXF010000377.1 GCF_016905445.1 Streptomyces sp. G44 | reverse complement strand
GGACGGCGAAGTTCGACCTGTTCTTCAGTCTCGCCGAGAAGCGCGGAGCCCACGGTGAGCCGCAGGGCATCACCGGTGCCGTGGAGTACTCCAGCGACCTCTACGACGCGCCCACCGTCCAGGCCCTATTCGATCGTTGGACACGGCTACTGGACGCGGCCGTGTCCGACCCCGGCCTCCCGCTGGCAGCCATCGACATCCTCACCCCCGACGAACACCGGCGTGCCCTGGTCGACTTCAACGACACGGCGTGTGCGGTGCCGGATGCCTCGTTGGGTGAGCTGTTCTCGCGGCAGGTGGCTGAGGTGCCCGATGCGCCGGCGGTCACCGACGGCGCCGTCACGCTCACGTACGCACAGCTCGACGCGTGCGCCAACCGGTTGGCGCACGAGGTGATCGGCAGGGGAGTGCGGCCCGGTGACGCGGTCGGCGTTCTTGTGGAGCGTTCCATCGAGACGGTCACCACGGTCCTGGGCCTGATGAAGGCCGGTGCCGTGTATGTGCCTCTCGATGTGCGCTACCCGGCCGACCGCATCCGCCATGTCCTGGCCGACACCGGCGCGCGCTTGCTGATCACCGACGAACGGTCGGCCCCCGAAGCAGGCGCCGACGGCGTGGAGTTGCTCCGCATCGAGAGTCCTGGGCCCTTCGCATCCGACCCCGGTGATCCCCGGGTGGGTGTGTGTTCGGGGGATGTGGCGTATGTGATGTACACCTCGGGTTCGACGGGTGTGCCCAAGGGGATCGTGGTGACGCATCGCAATGTCGCCGCGCTGGCTCTGGACCCGCGTTTCGACCGTGCGGCGCATGAGCGGGTGCTGCTGCACTCGCCGGCCGCGTTCGACGCCTCCACCTACGAGCTGTGGGTGCCGTTGCTGAACGGCGGGGCGGTTGTCGTGGCCCCGGCCGGGGACCTGGACGTTTCTGCCCTGCACCATTCCGTCACCTCTCAGCGTGTCACCGCTTTGTGGCTGACCAGTTCCCTGCTGAACGTGGTCGCCGAGCATGCGGTGGATGCGCTGTCGGCTGTGCGGGAGGTGTGGACGGGCGGTGAGGCTGTTTCGGGGGCCACGGTGCAGCGTGTGCACGCCGCCTGCCCCGATTTGACGGTCGTGGACGGGTACGGGCCCACGGAGACGACCACCTTCGCCACCCGCCACCGTGTGCCGCGCCCTTACATGGGTGGTGCGACGGTGCCGATCGGCCGTCCGATGGCCAATACGCGTGTCTATGTTCTGGACGCACGTCTGCGGCCGGTCCCGCCGCAGGTGACGGGTGAGCTGTATGTCGCGGGGGAGGGTGTGGCCCGCGGGTATGTGAACAAGCCGGGGATGACGGCCGAGCGTTTCGTGGCGGACCCTTATGGTCGCGAGCCGGGCGGGCGCATGTATCGCACCGGTGACCTCGTGCGCTGCGATGCCGAGGGGAATCTGGAGTACATGGGCCGCGCCGACCAGCAGGTGAAGGTCCGCGGCTTCCGCATCGAACCCGGCGAGATCGAGAGTGTTCTGACAGGTCATCCCTCGGTCGGGCAGGCGGCCGTGGTCGCCCACCACGACCGGTCGGGCAGCACCCGCCTGATCGCCTACGTCGTCCCCGACACCGACGAAACACCGACGGGGGACGGGGAGGAGCGTGACCAGATCGGCGAGTGGCGGGATCTCTACGACTCGCTGTACTCGGCGCCCGGTTCGACGCTGGGCGAGGACTTCTCCGGATGGAACAGCAGCTACGACGGCGAGCCGATCCCGCTGCCCGAGATGCGGGAGTGGCGTGCCGCCACGCTCGACCGGATCAGGGCACTCCAGCCCGGCCGTGTCCTGGAGATCGGCGTCGGCACCGGTCTGCTGCTGTCCGGACTGGCGCCCGAGTGCGAGGAGTACTGGGGCACCGACTTCTCCCCGGTCGTCGTGGAGGAACTGCGGCGTCATCTCGACGCCCTCCCCGAGCTGGCCCGGCGGGTCACGCTCCGGGTGCAGGCCGCCCACGAGCACGGCGACCTTCCCCAGGGGCACTTCGACACGATCGTGCTCAACTCCGTCGCCCAGTACTTCCCCAACGCCGCCTACCTGACACAGGTCGTCGAACAGGCCTTCCGCCTGCTCGCCCCCGGCGGCGCCCTGTTCCTGGGCGACCTGCGCAATCCGCGGCTCCTGCGCACCTTCGCCTCCGGTGTGCAGACGGCACGCGCGGACGACCCGGGCGACACGGCCGCGATCCGCCGTGCCGTCGAACAGAGCCTGGTCCTGGAGAAAGAACTCCTCGTCGACCCCGAGTACTTCAGCGCCCTCGCCCACCACGTCCCCGACCTGGCGGGCACCGACATCCGGCTCAAGCGCGGCACCGCCCACAACGAACTCACCCGCTACCGCTACGACGCCACCCTCTACAAGACCGGCATCACCCCCCCCCCCCCCCCCCCCCCCCCCCCCCCCCCCCCCCCCCCCCCCCCCGGC
>NZ_JAFEXF010000376.1 GCF_016905445.1 Streptomyces sp. G44 | reverse complement strand
CCGCCGCCGCGGCGGCGGGGCGGCGGTTGCTCGCGGGCGGCGGCGCGGCCCCGCCGGGCTCCCCCCCGGCGGCGCGGGGGGGCCGGCGCCCCGCCGGCGGGGCCGGGGGGGGGCCGCGGGGGGCGGGGGCCGGGGCCGCGGGGCGCGCGGGCCCGGGGGGGGGGGCGGGGCCCCTCTTCCACCGCGTGGAGCCGCACGTGGTGGACCCGCCGGTCGTCACCGGGTACGCGGCGCGGGCCGCGCTGTGGACCGTGCAGCTCAGCGACGAGCTGCGGCCGCTCACCGGGCGGGGCGGGCCGCGCTTCCTGGAGAAGCTCTCGTACGCCGAACAGGCCGTGGAAACCTACCTGTTGCGGGCGCGGGCCGCCGAGGACGAGCTGCGGCACGTGCTCGACGAGCATCTGCGGCTGCGCGGGCTGCTCCGCGACCATCTGGCGCGCCTCGCCCGGCGGGGCCTGGCCGAGCACCCCGACGCGGTCGGCCCCTACCGCGAGGCGCAGCGGCTCCTGATGGCGGGGCCGTGCCCGCTCGCCGACGCGGAGCGGGCGGTGGAGGCGTTCGCGCGGGTGGTGCGGCGCCTGGCCGAGGCGGAGGGCGACGCGTGAGCCCGGTCAAGGCCTGCCCGCACCCCGGCTGTTCGGGCACCGTCACGCCCACCGGGTACTGCCTGGCCAGTGGGGAGCGCCTGGACCCGCGGACGGGCCGGCACTCGGCGGCGGCGCCCGCGCCGGACCCCGTCGGCGACAGCGGCGGTGTCCCGGACCCTTCCGGGCCGCCGCCCTCGTACTCCTCCGGCAGCCACGAGGACGCCCCGTACTTCATCGTCGGCCCGGGTCCGGCCGCCGCTCCCCCGCCGCGCCCCGCCGCCGTCAGGCTCCCCCCGGAGCACCCCGACCCCACGGTCCTGCCCGAGATCACCCTGCTGGACCGCGCCGACAGCGGGAGCGGCGACACGGCCCGCCATGCCGCGCAGGGCTCGCTGCCGCTGCCGCCCGGCACGCTGCTCGCGGGCCAGTACCGCCTGGTGCGGCCCCTCGGCTACGGCGGCATGGGCGAGGTCTTCCTCGCCCACGACACGAAGGTCGACGACCGTGCCGTCGCCGTCAAGATGCTCCACGCGGACCTCGCCGCGGACTCCTACAGCCTGCTCAGGGGCGAGCGCAAGGAGCTGGTCGAGCTCAACCACGACGGGTTCATCCGGGTGTTCAACTACGGGCACCACGAGGGGATCGGGGACTTCCTCGTCCTCCAGTACGTCGACGGCCTCAACCTCGAAGAGGTGCGCGCCCGCGCCCGCGAGCACCCCGAGGAGTTCGGGCACGAGCGGTTCCTGGAGTTCGCCCTCGCGTACGGCGTGCGGATCCTGGCCGGGCTCGCCCATCTGCACGCCCCCGAGCGCGGCAAGGTGTACGGCGACCTGAAGCCGCCCAACGTCATGCACGACGGCTCCACCACCAAACTCATCGACGTGGGCAGCGTGCGCCGCGCGGACGCGCCCGGCCTCACCACCTCCGTCTACCGCGCGCCCAGCGTCGGCGACCACGGCGAGTCCCTGCCGCAGGACGACCTGTTCAGCCTCGGCGAGACGCTGCGCACCCTGTGCGGGCTCGGCGCCACCCGCCACGACCTGGCGGAGCTGGCCGCGCTCGGCCCGCTGGACGACCCGGCCGCCGGGCACCGCGGGCTCGGCCCGGTCTCCCTCGCCCGCGCCCTGCGCCGCGCCACCCGTACCCGGCGTGCCGACCGCTTCGCCACCGCCAAGGAGATGGAGGAGCAACTGCGGGGTGTCTTCCGGGAGTTGCGGTCCTTGCGCACGGGCGTGGAGACCTTCGAGCCCTCGCCGCTCTTCTTGCAATCGGCGTACGCGCTGGACGGCGGGCTCGGCGCCGCCCCCGAGGTGTCCCGCTGGGCCGCCCCCGACGCCACGGACCCCGCGCCCCGCTATCCGGCCCCCGCCCCGCCCGAGGTGGCCCGGCGGCTGCCCGTGCCGCGCCCCGACCCGGACGACGACCACCACGGCGAGCTGAGCAGGCTCAGCGACGACGACCCCGAGGCGCTGCTCCAGCACACCGGTGACTGGCGGGACTCTCCCGAGGTGCATCTGCTGCGCTGCCGGCTGCGGCTTCGGGTGCAGCCGCACGGCGACCCCGGCGCCCTGCCCGCCGCCGAGACCGCGCTCGCCCTCGCCGAGGACGCGATAGGCCCCGCGCGGGCGCCCCACGACTGGCGGCTCGACTGGCACCGCGGCCTGCTGGCGCTCGCCCGCTCCCGGGTGGCCGACGCGCGCGGCCACTTCGACCGGGTCTACGCCGCGATCCCCGGGGAGTACGCGCCCAAGCTGGCCCTCGGCCACTGCGCCGAGCACCTCCACCGGCCGCACGAGGCCCTGACGTTCCACGAGGCGGTGCGGCTGCGCAACCCCTCGCTGGGCAGCGCGGCGTTCGGCGCCGCCCGCGCCCGGCTCGCCCTCGGCGGCCCCGACG
>NZ_JAFEXF010000375.1 GCF_016905445.1 Streptomyces sp. G44 | reverse complement strand
CACCGCCGCGTCCACCTTCGGACGCAGCACACGATCCACCCGCTCCGGCGTCAGCAACGGAACAATGCCGTCATCCAGCACACCCGCCGCATGCACCACACCCGTCAACGGATGCGCCCCCGGAATCTCCGCCAGCACCCCCGCCAGCGCCTCCCGGTCCGCGGCATCACACGCCACGACCCGCACCCGCGCACCCAGCGCCTCAAGCTCCGCCACCAACTCCCCCGCACCCGGCGCGTCCAGCCCACGACGACTGGTCAACACCACATGCCGCACACCACACTCGGCCACCAGATGCCGCGCCAGCTCCCCGCCCAGCGTCCCCGTACCACCCGTGATCAACACCGTGCCCGCGGGATCCAACGCCCGCGGCACCGTCAACACCACCTTGCCCACATGCCGGGCCTGACTGACATGGCGGAACGCGTCACGCGCCCTGCGTACGTCGTAGGTGCGCAGGGGCAGCGGGTGCAGCGCGCCCTCTTCGAAGAGCCTCAGGAGTTCGACGAGCATCTCCTGGGTGCGCTCCGGACCGGCCTCGACCAGGTCGAACACCGTGTACGCCACGCCGGGGTGGGCGGCGCCGACCTCGTCCGCCTCGCGCTGGTCGGTCTTGCCCATCTCCAGGAAGCGTCCGCCGCGCGGCAGCAGCCGCAGCGAGGCGTCCACGAACTCCCGCGCCAGGGAGTTCAGGACGACGTCCACACCGCGCCCGCCCGTGGCCTCCAGGAAGCGCTGCTCGAACTCCAGGTCACGCGACGAGGCGATATGAGCGTCGTCCAGACCCAGCGAACGCAGCGTGTCCCACTTGCCGGGACTCGCCGTCGCGAACACCTCCGCCCCGAAGTGCCGGGCGAGCTGGATCGCGGCCATGCCGACACCGCCGGCGCCGCTGTGCACCAGGACGGATTCGCCCTCACGCAGCCCGCCGAGGTCCCGCAGGCCGTAGTAGGCGGTGAGGAAGACGATCGGCAAGGACGCGGCCTGCTCGAACGACCACGCTTCGGGAATCCGCGCCAGGTAGGACCGCCCGGTCACCACATAGGGCCCGAACGACTGGTCCGCCATGCCCATCACGCGGTCGCCGGGCACCAGGTCGGTCACCTCCGGACCCACCTCCACCACGACACCCGCGGCCTCGCTGCCCAGCCCCTCCTGATTGGTCACCACGCCCAGCGCGACGACCGCGTCCCGGAAGTTGACTCCCGCGGCCCGCACCGCGACCCGGACCTCGTCCCCCTTCAACGGCGCGACAGCAGCAGCGTGTTCCACCAGCGCGAGCCCCTCAAGGCTGCGCGTCCCGGTCACGTCCAGAACCCAGCCCGGCGCACCCGCGGGCGGCACCAACGCGCCACCCGTCCCATAACGGGCCAGCCGGGGCACCTTCACCAGTCCGGCGCGTACGGCGAACTGCGGTTCGCCGGATGCCAGGACCGCGTCGAGGGCGGCGGCGAAGGAGGCGTCGGCGTCCTGATCGACGAGGATGAACCGGCCGGGGGTCTCCGACTGCGCGGACCGCACCAGACCCCAGGCCGCCGCACCCGCCACATCCACGACGTCCTCGTCCACCGAGGCCGCCACCGCACCCCGCGACACCAGCACCAGCCGCGTGTCCGCCAGCCGCTCATCCGCCAGCCAGCCCTGCAACAACCCCAGCGTCCGATACGTCACCTCACGCACCGCGTCACCGGGCAACGAACCCTCCACGGCCCGCGGCAACACCGCCACCACCGCGTCCGGCACCGCACCACCCGCGTCCAGCGCCGCACGCAACGCCGCCAGATCCGCGAACCGCTCCGCACCACCAGGCGCCACAACGTCCGTGCCCAGTAAGGCCACCGACCCCGCCCAGGCGGCAGCCGCCCCCGGCACACCCACCCAGTCCAGGCGGAACAGCGCGTCCCGATGCGGATCACTCGCACGCGCCAGCTGATCAGCCGACACCGCCCGCAACGTCAGACCGTCCACCGACGCCACCGCGGCACCCGTGTCGTCCGCCACCCGCACCACGACCGCATCACCGACGCCCTGCGACAGCTGCACCCGCAACCGCGTCGCACCCGCCGCGTACAGACTCACACCCCGCCAGGCGAACGGCAGCAACGTACCGCCCGTGGTGTGCGGCAGCAGGCCGCCCAGGTCGATGCCGTGCAGGGCGGCGTCCAGGAGTGCCGGGTGCAGTCCGAAGGAGCCGCTGTCCCGCGTGGGGAGTTCGACCTCGGTGAACACGTCACCGCCGCTGCGCCACGCCGCCCGCACCCCGCGGAACACCGGGCCGTAGCCGAGGCCTTGGGCGGCGAACTTTTCGTACAGATCCGTTACTTCGACGGGTTCCGCTCCGGCGGGCGGCCATTGGGCGAGGTCGAACGCCGGAGCAGCGCCCTCTACCCCCAGCTCACCACTGGCGTGCCGCACCCACTGCCGGTCGCCCTCCGCCTGCTCCAGCCGCGAGTAGATCCGCACCGGCCGCGCGCCCTGCCCGTCCGGCGCACCCACCACCACCTGCAACTGCACAGCACCCTGCGCCGGCAACACCAACGGCGCCTCCAGCGTCA
>NZ_JAFEXF010000374.1 GCF_016905445.1 Streptomyces sp. G44 | reverse complement strand
CACCGCCGCGTCCACCTTCGGACGCAGCACACGATCCACCCGCTCCGGCGTCAGCAACGGAACAATGCCGTCATCCAGCACACCCGCCGCATGCACCACACCCGTCAACGGATGCGCCCCCGGAATCCCCGCCAGCACCCCCGCCAGCGCCTCCCGGTCCGCGGCATCACACGCCACGACCCGCACCCGCGCACCCAGCGCCTCAAGCTCCGCCACCAACTCCCCCGCACCCGGCGCATCCAGCCCACGACGACTGGTCAACACCACATGCCGCACACCACACCCGGCCACCAGATGCCGCGCCAGCTCCCCGCCCAGCGTCCCCGTACCACCCGTGATCAACACCGTGCCCGCAGGATCCAACGCCCGCGGCACCGTCAACACCACCTTGCCCACATGCCGGGCCTGGCTCAGGTGGCGCAGGGCGTCCTTGGCGCGCCGCACGTCCCAGGTCGTGAGGGGGAGCGGTGTCAGGACACCCTCTTCGAAGAGCCGGAGCACCTCGACGAGCATCTCCTGGGTGCGCTCCGGACCGGCCTCGGCCAGGTCGAACGCCTGGTAGTGCACGCCGGGGTGGTCGTGGGCGACCTGCTCGTGATCGCGCTGGTCGGTCTTGCCCATCTCCAGGAAGCGTCCGCCGCGCGGCAGCAGCCGCAGCGAGGCGTCCACGAACTCCCGCGCCAGGGAGTTCAGGACGACGTCCACACCGCGCCCGTCCGTGGCCTCCAGGAAGCGCTGCTCGAACTCCAGGTCACGCGACGAGGCGATATGAGCGTCGTCCAGACCCAGCGAACGCAGCGTGTCCCACTTGCCGGGACTCGCCGTCGCGAACACCTCCGCCCCGAAGTGCCGGGCGAGCTGCATGGCGGCCATGCCGACACCGCCGGCGGCGGAGTGCACGAGAACCGTCTGTCCCCGCTCAAGCCCGCCGAGGTCCCGGAGGCCGTAGTAGGCGGTGAGGAAGACGATCGGCATGGAGGCGGCCTGCTCGAACGACCAGGCTTCGGGAATCTTCGCCAGGTAGGGACGTTCGGTCACCACGTACGGGCCGAACGACTGGTCCGCCAGTCCTGTCACGCGGTCGCCGGGCACGAGGTCGGTCACCTCCGGGCCCACCTCCACCACGACACCCGCGGCCTCGCTGCCCAGTCCTTCCTGGGTGGTCACCACGCCCAGCGCGACGACCGCGTCCCGGAAGTTGACTCCCGCGGCCCGCACCGCGACCCGGACCTCGTCACCCTGCAACGGCGCGACAGCTGGGGCGTGTTCCACCAGCGCGAGCCCCTCAAGGCTGCGCGTCCCGGTCACGTCCAGAATCCAGCCTTGCGCACCCGTGGGCGGCACCAACGCGCCACCCGTCCCATAACGGGCCAGCCGGGGGACCCGTATGCCGTCGCCACGGACGGCGACTTGCGGCTCTCCGGACGCCAGGGCGCGGCCCAGCGCGTCCACGGTGTCCCGCTGGTCGACATCAAGGTCTACGAGGATGAACCGGCCGGGGGTCTCCGACTGCGCGGACCGCACCAGACCCCAGGCCGCCGCACCCGCCACATCCACGACATCCTCGTCCACCGAGGCCGCCACCGCACCCCGCGACACCAGCACCAGCCGCGTGTCCGCCAGCCGCTCATCCGCCAGCCAGCCCTGCAACAACCCCAGCGTCCGATACGTCACCTCACGCACCGCGTCACCGGGCAACGAACCCTCCACGGCCCGCGGCAACACCGCCACCACCGCGTCCGGCACCGCACCACCCGCGTCCAGCGCCGCACGCAACGCCGCCAGATCCACGAACCGCTCCGCACCACCAGGCACCACAACACCCGTACCCGGCTCCACGGCACCAGGCGCCACAACGTCCGTGCCCAGTACGGCCACCGACCCCGCCCAGGCGGCAGCCGCTCCCGGCACACCCACCCAGTCCAGGCGGAACAGCGCGTCCCGGTGCGGATCACTCGCGCGCGCCAGCTGATCAGCCGACACCGCCCGCAACGTCAGACCGTCCACCGACGCCACCGCGGCACCCGTGTCGTCCGCCACCCGCACCACGACCGCATCACCGACGCCCTGCGACAGCTGCACCCGCAACCGCGTCGCACCCGCCGCATGCAGACTCACACCCCGCCAGGCGAACGGCAGCAACGTACCGCCGCCTGTCCTGGACATGAGCCCGGTGAAGTCGATGCCGTGCAGAGCCGCGTCGAGCAGAGCCGGGTGGAGGCCGAAGGCGGTCTCCGCGTCGGCGGGCAGTTCGACCTCGGTGAACACGTCACCGCCGCTGCGCCACGCCGCCCGCACCCCGCGGAACACCGGGCCGTAATCCAGCCCGTCCGCGGCGAGCCTCTCGTAGAGGTCGGTGACCTCTACGGGTTCCGCTCCGGCGGGCGGCCACTGGGCGAGGTCGAACGCCGGAGCAGCGCCCTCTACCGCCAGCTCACCACTGGCGTGCCGCACCCACTGCCGGTCACCCTCCGCCTGCTCCAGCCGCGAGTAGATCCGCACCGGCCGCGCGCCCTGCCCGTCCGGCGCACCCACCACCACCTGCAACTGCACAGCACCCTGCGCCGGCAACACCAACGGCGCCTCCAGCGTCA
>NZ_JAFEXF010000373.1 GCF_016905445.1 Streptomyces sp. G44 | reverse complement strand
CCCCGAGCCCGGCCACGGCCGCCGCGCACACGGCGCCGGGCAGCAGTGCGGACAGGGGCCGCCAGGGGGTCACTTCCGACGCTTGCCGGCGTACGTCGCCGCGCACCCGGCCCGCGCCTTCGATGCGCACCGTGGCGCCGGGGCCCGGCCCCCCACCGCCGTCGTCGTCACCGCGCGGCACGCGCGCGTACATCTCCTCGGCCAGGGCGAACACGTCCCGGTGCCGGTAGCGCGCGGCGACCCGATCGGTCACACCATGCGCCTCCAGCCCCGCCACGATCTCCAACGGGTCCACGGCCCGCTCACACAGTTCGCGGTGCCGGTGCAGGAGGGCCTTGACGGGGTCGGGGGTGCCGCGTCGGGCGGGGGCGGGCGCGGGGGGCGGCTCGGGGGCACCGCGGCGGGTGGGGCTCACCGCCGCCCCGCGAGCAAGTGCATCAGCGGCGCCACGCGAGGAACCAGGGTCACCCGCCGCGGAGCCATCCACCTCGGCAGCACCGCGCCCAGGAGCGGCAGTCATCGGCCGCGCAGAGCCCAACGGATCAACGCCACCACACCGCCTGCGGTCCACCGCCGCCCCGCGAGCAAGTGCATCAGCGGCGCCACGCGAGGAACCGGAGTCACCCGCCTCGGAGCCATCCACCTCGGCAGCACCGCGCCCAGGAGCGGCAGTCATCGGCCGCGCAGAGCCCAACGGATCAACGCCACCACACCGCGTGCAGTCCACCGCCGCCCCGCGAGCAAGTGCATCAGCGGCGCCACGCGAGGAACCAGGGTCACCCGCCGCGGAGCCATCCACCTCGGCAGCACCGCGCCGCCGAGCGGCAGTCATCGGCCGCGCAGAGCCCAACGGATCAACGCCACCACACCGCGTGCAGTCCACCGCCGCCCCGCGAGCAACCACATCGTTCACACCGTGCCGGACGCTGGTGTCAGCCACCTCCGCACCCAGCACATCGGCGCCGCCGCCCCAACCGGGACCACCGACAGCCGCCTCCGCCACATCGAACGCATCGCAGGTTCCGCCCCCCGGCGTCCCGCTGCTCGTCCCTCCGCCCGGTCCGCCCGGAAGCCCCGGCGTCAGCGCCGTTTGCCGCAGCAGCCGCTCGGACCGCGAGTCCCACCCGCGCGCCCCGGCAGGGGCCCGCGGCGTCTCCACGGCCCGGACGGCCTCCACCGCCTCCACCGCACTCGGCAGCTCCACGGCCCCGGCGGCTCCCGCCGCCTCCGTCACACCCTCCCCCCGCTTCATACGCCGGCCCCTCTCAACTGGTCCCGTTCCTCCGGCTCCCGCGCGGCCCAGCTGGGTGCTCCGCCGGTCTCCGGTGCGGTGGACGCCGGGCCCGCCGCCGCCCAGCGGCCGGGCACATGCGCCTCCGCCGGGTGCGCGAACGGCAGCGGCTCGCCCGCCTCGTCCAGTGCCTCCCGCCGTACCGGACAGCGGGAGACGATCTCCAGGTAAATGCCGCGAAATGCCGCGACGTTCTGGTCGACGGTGAAGAGTTCGAGCGCCCGCGCCCGCGCCGCCGCGCCCAGGCGTGCGCACCGCTCGGGGTCGCGCAGCAGCGCCACGCACGCCTCCGCGAGCGCCCGCGGATTGCGCGGCGGCACGATGAGTCCCGTGCCGCCGATGACCTCGACCACCGCGCCGACGTCCGTCGAGACGGTCGCCCGCCCGCAGAACATGGCCTCGACCAGGCCGACCGGGAAGCCCTCGACAACGCTGGAGAGCACCACCACCCCGCCCCCGGCGTAAGCGTGGACGAGGTCGGGCACGTCGGGTCCGCCGATCTCCTCGAAGGAGACGGGGTTGTCGCCGACGGCGTGCACCCCCGCCGCCTCGTCCGGGAAGAGCTGCGCGGCGAGCGCACGGCACTGCGCGAGGTAATCCTCGGCCTCGCGCCCCTCCGGCGGCGCCCCGATGATCCGCAGACGTGCCCCCGGCCGTGCCTCGCGCACCTCGGCGAAGGCATGGAGCAGGGAGACCAGGTCCTTGGCGGGTTCGACGCGGCCGACCCACAGGAGCGTGTCGGGGGCGGCGGCACCGACGTCGTGGCCCCGCTCGCCGAGCTCCGCGAAGCGGTCGGGGTCCATGCCGGGGTGGACCGTGCGCAGCTTGGCCCGGTCGGCGCCGCAGCGTTCCTGCCAGCGGCGGTCGTGGGCGTTGCCGGGGGTGATGAGCACGGCCCGGTGGTACACCTCGGCGGCGAGGAGGCCGTGGAAGGAGGCGAACAGGGCCCGCACCGGCGCGCTCAGCCCCATGGTCCCGGCGGCGAGGTGGTGCGCGCGCAGGTGCACGCCGTACTCGGTCACCAGGAGCGGTACCCCCGCGACGTGCCCGGCGAGCAGCCCCGTCAGCGCCGCGGGCCCGCCGGAGGTGGCGTGGCACAGGTCGGCCGCGCCGAGCCACTCGGCGTCGTACCAGTCGAGGGAGAGCGGACGCAGCGCCCGCTCCATCAGGCCCGCGGCGACGAGCAGGTCGGAGACCCGCGCGCCGCGGGCAGCCCGCGGCGCGCCGGGCGCGCGGCAGGCGCTCTCCAGCGTGCGCACGGCGGCATCGGAGCGCAGCGCGCCGGTCAGTCCGCCCTGTTCGCGGGCGAGTTCGGCGAGTCCGTACAGGGTGTTGGCGAAACGGTCCGCCACATCGGCGGAGTGGCCCTCCTGGACGGGAGCGCCGGGAC
>NZ_JAFEXF010000372.1 GCF_016905445.1 Streptomyces sp. G44 | reverse complement strand
GTGGTCGGCGCGGCGGGCGTTGTGGGCGGCGCGCCCGCCGTCGAGGCTGAGGCCGACGCGGAGGCCGGCGGCGGCGAGGCGGTCGAGGGCGGTGCGGGTGAGCAGGGTGCCGTTGGTCTGGACGGTGGCGGTCACCTCGCAGTCGGCGGGCACGGCGTCCCGCACCTCGCGGGCGTACGCGATGACGGCGTCGGGCCCGGTCAGCAGCGGCTCTCCGCCGTGCAGTTCGACGCGTACGGCGGGCAGCCGGTGCCGGGTGACGTGTTCGGCGACGCGGGCGGCGGTGCGGCGCATGACGGTGGCGTCGGCGCGGGCGGGGCGCTCCCGCCAACTGGCGTCCGGCGAGCGGTAGATGTAGCAGTACGAGCAGTCGAGGTTGCAGCGGCCGT
Source organism: Streptomyces sp. G44 (assembly GCF_016905445.1). Classification (GTDB taxonomy): domain Bacteria; phylum Actinomycetota; class Actinomycetes; order Streptomycetales; family Streptomycetaceae; genus Streptomyces. The sequence continues at coordinate 2,388 of NZ_JAFEXF010000372.1, read as the reverse complement.
GGACCTTCAGGACGAACTGGCGGAAGGGGACGGGCCGGTGGGCGGCCGGGTCCAGGGTGGCGTGCGGCCAGGCGGGGTGGCGCACGGGGCGTCCGCTGACCGGGCCGGGGTGGCTCACGGCGCGTCCTCGTACCGGGCGACGACCGGGCCTTCGCGGGAGGCCGTCTCGACGAGTTCGGCGAGCAGCGCGGCGTACACGGGGTGGCCGGAGTCGTCCGCGTGCGGCGCGAGGGCGGCCAGGGGCGGCAGCTCGGGCAGGGGTATGCCGCTCGCGGCGGCGGGGGCGCTCACGCGTCGCCCGGACGGGACTCTAGGCGGGCGAGGGCGGCGCGCAGCTCCTCGGCGCGGACGGCGGCCCCGGCGGGCGGCGGCTGCGGGAGGTGGCGCCGGGCCGCGCGGTACTCCAGGAGCGCGAGGTCGGGCTCCTCCAGTCGTTCCAGCGTGGCGCCGCGCGCCTGGTGGGCCTCGGCGGCGAGGAGGGCGTCACCCGCCTCGGCGGCGCTCTCGGCGGCACGGCGGTAGTGCTCCTCGGCGTGGCGGAGCTGGGCGAGGGCGTCGGTGCGGTCGGCGAGCCGGGTCGCCACGTCGCCGCGCCTCAGCCGGCTGTACGCGGCGAGGGCGGGGTCGGTGAGGGAGCGGGTCACGGCGCCGAGCAGCCAGTCGGCCTCGTACAGGTCGGCGAGCACTTCCTGCACCTCGAAGCGGGCGAGGTAGGCGTTGGCCAGGTGCAGGCGCCGCTCGTCGCGCCGCGGGTCGGCGGTCGGGGTCGCCTCGACGGCCTCACGCAGGTGCCGTACGGCGGCGTCGGTGTCGGCCGCCGAGTGCGTGTCGACGCCGCGCTGCGCGAAGGCGGCGCCCAGGCGGTGCAGCAGCAGCGCCCTGGCGGGGTCGTCATCCGTGGCGAGCGGGAGCGCCATCTCCCAGCGCTCGATGGCCAGGTGGCGGTACTCGTCGCGGCCCGAGCCGGTGAACCGCGCCCAGTGCACGTCGGCGCCGCGCGCGTGGCACTCCAGGATCAGTTCGTGGTCGCCGTCGGCCGCCGCGAGGGCCTCGTCCACGGCGGCGAGGATCAGCCGCTGGCCGCCCTCGTCGGGGTCGTCGGCGCGGGCGAGCTGGAGGGCGTCGGCGAGGTCGAGCCAGGCGCGGGTGCGCTCGGCCGCGTCGAAGCCGTCGCCGTCCAGGGCCGTGCGGAGGTCCTCGCAGGCGTCGACGGCGACACCGCTGGCGTCCGGCACGGAGCGGCCCGCGAGGTCGTCCCTGGGGATCTCGCCGCGCCCGGTGTAGTGCCGCGCGAGCCGCTTGCGCAGCCGTCCGCGCAGGAGGTGGCCGCGGGCCGGGTCGGGGCCGAGGGTGAGGACGCCGGTGGTGTTGATGGCGCGGCGCATGAAGTCGACGTAGATGTCCTGGGGACGGAGGCCGCCCCCGGCGTCCTGGGGACGGCCTCCGTCGAAGCGGTCCCGCGCGCGGGGCGTGCCGCTCCGGAAGTCGTACGCGTGTCCTGCCGCATCCGGGGCCGCGAACCAGGGGCTGCCGGCGTCGGCAGGGCCACCCGTGTCGCCCGCCTCGCCGTCGGCCGTGAACCAGGGGCTCTGCGCGCCCGTGCCGCCCCGCGCGCGTGAACCGTCGGTCTCGGGGCGGGCCCGCCCGAGCATGCTGCCGTAGAAGGCCGCGTCCCTCAGGTCGAGGCGGCCCGCGCGGGGGCCGGGGCCTTCCGGCGCGCTGTAGTCGCCGATGCCGGCCGTGCCGTCCTCGGCTGCCCCGGGGGTGGCCGCTCCCGGATGCGGGCCGGACGGCTCCCCGGCCCCCTGCACGTCGTCCAGCGCCGCGAGCACGGCGTCCGCGTACCACTCCTCCGTGTGCGGAGGCATGCTCCGGGCGCCCGGCTCCGCACGCGCGTGCTCGTCCAGAAGCTGCGCGACGACGGCACGGGCGTACTGCCGCTCGTCCTCGTCGGACATCGGGGTGACGCCCGTCTCCCGGTCCCGGCGGCGCTGCCGGACGACGCGGTCGCGGACCTCCCGGGTGAACCGCCGCACCAGCTGGGCGTCGACGGGCGTGTGCGGCCCGCCGCGCGCGTACGCGGCCGAGGAACCGCTGCGGGAGCCGCGTGCCGGGTCTCCCGGATTCCGCGCCGTCGTGTCCCGGTCCGGGCCCGCCACCTCGACTCCCCCCTCCACCAGCCGCGCCGCCACCACCGCGAGGCGCCCGAGCACCTCCGCCAGCGCCTGCTGCGCGGACCAGCCCGGGTGCTCGGCGGCGTCGCCCGCGTGGGCCCTGACGGGGACGAGCACGTCCGTCGCGTCCCCCAGGAGGAGGTACTCCGCCCAGAGCGCCGCCAGGGGCCCGCTGCCGCCCAGGCGCTCCGCCTGCCGCCGCACCGCGTCCGGC
>NZ_JAFEXF010000371.1 GCF_016905445.1 Streptomyces sp. G44 | reverse complement strand
TGCCACAGCTCGGCCAAGGACACCATCACGGCCCACAACACCGGCTGCACGACATCGACGCGCTCCAACGCCTCGGCATCGTCCAAGACCTCGAACAGCGACCACTCCACGTACGACGACAGTGCCGTCGCGCACTCCCGCATCCGCCCCGCGAACACCGGAGACGACTCAATCAACTCCGCAGCCATACCGACCCACTGCGAACCCTGACCCGGGAACACGAACACGCTCTTGCCCCGCAGGTCCGCGACACCCTGCACCACTCCGGTCGCGGCGTCCCCCGCGGCGAGTGCGGTGAGGCCGGACAGGAGATCGGCGCCGACGACCACGGCCCGGTGGTCGAGTGCGGCCCGTGTGGTGGCGAGCGACCAGCCGAGGTCGAGCGGCGACAGTTCCGGGTGCTCGTTCAGGTGGTCGCTCAGGCGTGCGGCCTGGGCGAGCAGGGCGGGGCCGGACTTGGCCGAGAGGACCCACGGCAGCGCGGGCTCCCCGAACGGCTGTGCTGCCAGGTCGCGCGGCGCGGGCTCCGTCTCCCCGGGCTTCTCCTGCCCCGGAACGACCCCCGGAACGTCCCCCGGAACCTCCCGCGGGGCCTCCTGGGACGCCTCCGCGGGCGCCTCTTCCATGATGACGTGGGCGTTCGTGCCGCTGATGCCGAACGAGGAGACCGCCGCCCGCCGGGGACGGCCGGAATCGGTCCATTCCCGCGCCTCGGTCAGGAGCGAGACCGTGCCCGACGACCAGTCGACGTGCGAGGTCGGTTCGTCGATGTGCAGGCTCTGCGGCAGGACGCCGTTCCGCATCGCCATGACCATCTTGATGACGCCCGCGACACCGGCGGCGGCCTGTGTGTGCCCGATGTTCGACTTCACCGAGCCGAGCCACAGCGGCCGCTCGGGGTCGCGCTCACGCCCATAGGTCGCGATGAGCGCCTGGGCCTCGATCGGGTCGCCCAGCGCGGTGCCGGTGCCGTGTGCCTCCACGGCGTCGACCTCGGAGGGCTCGACGCGCGCGTTGGCGAGGGCCTGGCGGATGACGCGCTGCTGGGAGGGGCCGCTGGGCGCGGTCAGGCCGTTGGACGCGCCGTCTTGGTTGATCGCCGAACCGCGGACGACCGCGAGGACCTCGTGGCCGTTGCGGCGGGCGTCCGAAAGACGTTCGAGGAGGAGCAGTCCCGCGCCCTCGGCGGAGCCCATTCCGTCGGCGGCGGACGAGAACGCCTTGCAACGGCCGTCGCCGGCGGCGCCGCCCTGCTTGCTGATCTCCGTGATGACGCCGGTGGTCCCCATCACCGTGACGCCTCCGGCGAGTGCCATGGCGCACTCACCGCGGCTGATCGCCTGGGCCGCGAGGTGCAGCGCGACCAGGGAGGACGAGCAGGCCGTGTCCACGGTGACCGCCGGGCCCTCCAGGCCGAGGGTGTAGGCGATGCGCCCGGAGATCACGCTGGTGGTCGTACCGGTGATCAGGTAGCCCTCGATGTCGTCGGGGATCTCGGCGACACCTGTGCCGTAGCCGGAGGACGAGGCGCCGGCGAAGACTCCGGTCATGCTGCCGCGTACGGACGTCGGGTCGATGCCCGCGCGTTCGAAGGTCTCCCAGGCGGTTTCGAGGAGGAGCCGCTGCTGCGGGTCCATGGCGAGGGCCTCGCGCGGGTTGATGCCGAAGAAGGCCGGGTCGAAGTCGGCGACGCCGTCGAGGAAGCCGCCTTCCCGGGTGTTGGTGGTGCCCGCGCGGCCGAGCTCGGGGTCGTAGAGGCCGTCGATGTCCCATCCCCGGTCCTGCGGGAACGGCGTGATCGCGTCACCGGCCGTGGCCACCAGGCGCCACAGCTCCTCGGGGGAGGAGACGCCGCCCGGATAGCGGCAGGCCATGCCGACGATGACGACCGGGTCCTCATCGGTGGCGCCGGACGCCGCGGTGGCGAGGGGCGCTGCGGTCTCGGCCGTCCCGCCGAGCACCTCCGACCACAGGTGCTCCACGAGTACCTGCGGGGTCGGGTGGTCGAAGACGAGGGTGGCCGGGAGCCTGAGTCCGGTGGCACCGTTCAGCCTGTTGCGCAGTTCCACCGCGGTCAGCGAGTCGAAGCCCAGTTCACGGAACTGCTGTGTGGGGTCGATCAGGTCGGATGTCGCGTGCCCGAGGACGGCGGCCACATGCCCGCGGAGGAGGTCGAGCAGCGCCTCGCGCTGCTCGACCTCCGTGAGGCCCTTGAGCTGTGCGGCGAGACCCGTCGTGTCGGTGGCGGTCCTGGACGCCGCGACACGGCGTGAAGGTGTCCGCACCAGGCCGCGCAGCAGGGGCGGTACGTCGGTGCCGCGCAGCGCGGCTGTGTCCATCGGGATCGGGACCAGCAGCGCTTCGTCCAGCTCGGCCGCGTGGTCGAAGAGGTCGAGTCCCTGGTCGGAGGTGAGTACGCCGGCGCCGCCCCGGTTCATCCGGGCGATGTCGGTCTCGCCGAGGTCACCGGTCATCGTGCTGCGCTGGGCCCACAGCCCCCAGGCCAGTGACTGCCCGGCGAGCCCTTGGGCGCGGCGGTGCTGGGCGAGGGCGTCAAGGAAGTGGTTGGCGGCCGCGTAGTTGCCCTGTCCGGGTCCACCGAACGTGCCCGCCGCGGAGGAGAACAGCACGAACATCGCCAGGTCCATGTCGCGGGTCAGCTCGTGCAGGTTCAGCGCCGCGTCCACCTTCGGCCGGAACACCGTGTCGACACGCTCCGGGGTGAGCGAGCCGATGACCCCGTCGTCCAGCACACCGGCCGTGTGCACCACACCCGTGA
>NZ_JAFEXF010000370.1 GCF_016905445.1 Streptomyces sp. G44 | reverse complement strand
CTTCGAAGTCGACTACACCCGACTCGACACCGACGGCGAAGCCGAAGCCCTCGGCCGCACCTACACCAAGAACATCGCCCTCGGCGTCGGCACCACCCCCCCCATCCCCCACACCCCCCAGCCCCCCCCCCCACCCCCCCCCCGCCCCCCCCCCCCGCCCACCCGCCCCCCCCCCCCCCCCGGCCGGGGGCGCCCCCCCCCCCGCCCCGGCGCGGCCCGCCGGGGGGGAGGGGGGGGCCCCCCGCGCCCCCGTGCCCGCCGCCGGCTCCGGGCCCGACGACCCCCCCGGCCCCGCCCGCCGCATCCTCGACGGCGGCCACGACCTCGGCAACCACACCCAGCGCCACCTCGACATCAACGACATGTCCGAGGCCGACGCCCTTGCCGAGATCACCGGCTGCGCGGACCGCCTGCGCCGCCTCACCGGCTCCATCGGCACCTGGTTCCGCCCCTCGCGCACCCGTACGGCGACCCCCCTCGTCGAACGCCTCGCCAGCCGCGCCGGCTACCCGCACGTCCTCTCGTACGACGTCGACTCCCTCGACCACACCTCGCCGGGCGCCCCGGCCATCACCCGCACGATCGCCGCCGGGGTCCGCGCGGGATCCGTGGTGAGCCTCCACTTCGGGTACGCGGACACGGTCGCCGCGCTCCCCGACGTCCTGCAAGAACTGGAACGCCGCGGCCTGCACGCGGTGACGACCACGGAGCTGCTGACCTGATGCCCCCCACGAAACTCGACCTGACCAGGCGCACCGCCGCGCTGCTCGCCACGGGCGCCGCCCTCGCCGCACTCGCCGGCTGCGGTGCCGACCGGCGGTCCGACGAGGCCCTCGGCGACGAGGGCGTCCACAAGCCCGCGAAGGCCAAGGCCGTGCCCGGCCTGCCCGGCATGCCGCCGGTCCTCGACCCCAAGGACGCGTACGCCGCCGACCGGCCGAACGCCCTGGCGCCCGTGGCGGAGAAGTTCCTCTCGCGCGTCTACGTCCCCAACACCGAGTCCGACACCATCTCCGTCATCGACCCGAAGAAGTTCAAGGTCATCAAGACCATCAAGGTCGGCGACCAGCCGCAGCACGTCGTGCCCTCCTGGGACATGAAGACCCTCTGGGTCAACAACGACCTCGGCGACAGCCTCACCGCCATCGACCCGGTGACCGGCAGGACCGGCCGCACCGTCGAGGTCTCCGACCCCTACAACCTCTACTTCACGCCGAACGGCAAGTACGCCGTCGTCATGGCCTCGATGGACCGCGAACTCGTCTTCCGCGACCCCAGGACGATGAACCGTGTCAAGACCGTCCCCGTCAGCTGCGCCGGCGTCAACCACGCCGACTTCTCCATGGACGGCCGCTACTTCATCGTCTCCTGCGAGTTCTCCGGCGAACTCCTCAAGGTCGACACGGAGAAGATGCGCGTCGTCGGCCAGCAGAAGCTCCCCCTCAAGGGCGCCATGCCGCAGGACGTGAAGATGTCCCCCGACGGCAAGAAGTTCTACATCGCCGACATGATGGCCCACGGCATGTGGGTCCTCGACGGGAAGAAGTTCACCAAGCCGAAGCTGCTGCGCACCGGCAAGGGCTGCCACGGCCTGTACGTCAGCCGCGACTCCAAGGAGATGTACATCTCCAACCGCGGCGAGGGATCCGTCTCCGTCTTCGACTTCCCCAGGAACAAGCTCACCAAGAAGTGGAAGCTCCCGCAGGGCGGCAGCCCCGACATGGGCGGCGTCTCGGCGGACGGCAACACCCTGTGGCTGTCGGGGCGTTACGACGACGAGGTGTACGCCATCGACACCCGCACCGGCGTCCAGCTCGCCCGCATCCCCGTGGGCAGCGGTCCGCACGGCCTGGCCGTCTACCCGCAGCCCGGCCGCTATTCACTCGGACACACCGGCATCTTCCGTTGACAGATTGACGGTTGACGGTTCATCGGTGCCGCCACCGGGCACAAAAAGGGCAGATCACAAACCCCCCCACGGTACCGCCCTCCCGGAGGACGCCCATGCTGCGTGGCATCGATGTGAGCTCCCACCAGTCGACGTTCAACACCGACGGCCTCTCCTTCGTCATCATCAAGGCGACGGAGGGCCGCTCGTACATCAATCCGAAACTGACCGCCCAGACGAAGCTGGCCCGCGACGGCGGCTGCGTCGTCGGCTTCTACCACTTCCTGTGGCCGGGGAACATCGCGGACCAGGCCAAGTACTTCGTGAGCAAGGCCCCCGAGAAGGCGGGGGACCTGCTCGCGGTGGACTGGGAGTGGACGGGGGACCACACGGCCGCCTCCAACGCGGAGAAGGACCGCTTCATCCGCGAGGTGAAGCGGCTGCGGCCGAACCACAGGGTCCTGCTGTACGCGAACCGCGATTTCTGGCTGAACCGGGACAGCACGTCCTACGCGGGCGACGGCCTGTGGATCGCCGACTACGTGACCGCGGGCAAGCCCCGCATCAAGGCGAAGTGGACGTTCCACCAGTACACGTCGACGCCGCTGGACAAGAACGTCGCCCGCTTCGAGAGCGAGGACGCGCTGCGGGCGTGGGCGTCGTCGTCCTAGCCGCGTCGGTGCTCCGGGGGGGGGGGGGGGCGGGGGGGGGGGGGCCCCCCCCCCCCCCGCCCCCCCCCCCCACCCCCCCGCCCCCACCCCGCCCCCGCCCCCCCCCCGCGGCCCACCGCCGGGGCGGGCGCGGGGGCCCGGCGCCGGGAGCCGCGCCGGCCCCCCCCGCGCGCGGAACCCCCCCGCGCCGCGCGCCACGGGGACGCGCCCTCCCCCCGCCCGCCGCCC
>NZ_JAFEXF010000036.1 GCF_016905445.1 Streptomyces sp. G44 | reverse complement strand
GTGACCCGATCGAGGCGCAGGCGTTGCTGGCGACGTATGGGCAGGACCGGGAGAGTGACCGGCCGTTGTTGTTGGGGTCGGTGAAGTCGAACATCGGTCATACGCAGGCCGCGTCGGGTGTGGCGGGGGGGGGGAAGATGGGGGTGGGGGGGGGGGGGTGGGGGGGGGCGGGGGGGGGGGGGGGGGCGGTGGCCTCAGGTGCCCCGCCCGCCGACTCCCCGGGGGCCATGGCGGCCGGGCCGCCGCACACGGCAAAGGGGCGGGGACGCGCGTCCTCAGGCACCCTGCGTGCCGATGCCTTCGCAGCCATGGTGGCGGAGCCTGCGGTGAAGCGGCAGGAGCCCGCCGCCTCAGGTGCCCTACGCGCCGATGTCCCGGGAGCCGTACCGGCTGTGCCGCCGCCCGCGGCGACGGGGCGGGGACGCACGGCCTCCGGCCCGCCAGGTGCCCTTGCGGCACGGCCGCCCACGGCGAAGCGGCTGGGCCGCATGGCCTCGGGCCCCCTACGGGCCGATGCCTCCGGAGACACGGGGGCGGGGTCCGCGGCGAAAGGGATGGGGGTTGTGCCTTCGCATGCCCTGCGAGCCATGGCGACCGGGCCGCCACCCGCCGCAAAAGGACCGGAACCGGCCGCCTCAGGTGCCCTGCCCCCCGCCGCCCCAGGTGCCAGCCGGGCGGCGCCCTCACCCCCTGCGATGCGGCCGACTCCCACGGCCTCAGGCCCCGTCCGTGGCGGTGCTCCAGGAGCCACGGCGGCCGGACGGCCGCCCGCCGCGAAGGGGCCCGGGTCTGCGGTCTCAAGTGCGCCCCGTATCGATGCCCCGAGCCACGGCAGCGGCCGTCCGGGGCGGCGGGCGGGGCCCCGGCCCCGGCCTTCAGGCGTCCTGGGGGTACCAGCGCAGTTCCACGGTGTTGGCGTCCGGGTCCTGCACGTAGAGGGAGAGGGCGGTGCCGCGGGCGCCGAAGCGTTCGCCGGGGCCGTCCAGCACCGTGAAGGCGCCGGAGTCGATGACCTGCTGCCAGTCGAGCGGCTCCACCACGAGGCAGATGTGGTCCACGTTGGAGCCCTTGGGCTGCCCGTCGGCAGGCTTGACGAGGTCGATGATGGTGGTCGGGCTCACCCGCACGGAGGGGAAGGGCACCTTGCCTTCCCGCCACTCCTCCACCCGCACCGGTTCCAGCCCCAGCGGGCCGGTGTAGAAGGCGAGCGAGCGCTCGATGTCGCTGACGTTCAGGACGAGGTGGTCGAAGGCGATCACGCGCATCGGAGGCTCCGGGAGGTCGGGGGCGCGCAGGCGCCCATCGTGGGTGTGGGGCCGGAGTCGAAGAGGACTCCGGCAGCAAGGGGGCCGGGCGCCGACTGGCCCGGCCCGCCGCTGACTTCAGCATCGTCGAGCACGGAACCATCGGTCCAACGCATGTTTGTCATTCGATCGATCGTGTTTCACGATGCGTCGAATGGACCTCCAGCAGATGCGTTACGTCCTCGCGGTGGCGGAGACGGAGAACTTCACCCGCGCCGCGGAGCGGTGCCACGTCGTCCAGTCGGCGCTCAGCCATCAAGTCGCCCGGCTGGAAAAGGAGTTGGGGGCCCGGCTGTTCGAGCGGACCAGTCGCAGGGTGCGGTTGACCGCCGCGGGGGAGGCGTTCCTGCCCGCTGCCCGGCAGGCACTGGAAGCGGCCGAGCGGGCCAAGGCGGAGGTGGCGGCGGCCAGCGGGGAGATACGGGGCAAGCTGGCCGTCGGATCGATCCCGACGGTGGCGGCCGTCGACCTGCCGGCGGTGCTGCGGGACTACCACCTGCGCTATCCCCAGGTGCGGATCAGCCTGCGGGTCAGCTCCAGCGAGCGACTGGTGGAGCAGGTGCGGGACGGCGTGTTGGACGCGGCGTTCCTCGGCGTACAGCCCGGGTACCGGCCGCAGGGCGTGCGCGACCGGGAACTCGCCCACGGGCAGCACGTCGCCGTGGTCGCCCCGGGCCATCCCTTGGCCACGGAGGACGAGGTGGAGCTCAGCCGTCTGGTCGAGGAGTCGTTCGTGGATTTCGCGGAGGGCAGCGCGGCCCGTGCCCAGTCGGACGAGGCGTTCGCGGCGGCGGGGCTGCGGCGCGAGGTCGCGTTCGAGGTGTCCGGTGTCGAGCTCATGGCCCGGATGGTCCGGCACGGGCTGGGCATCGCGTTGCTGCCCTCCACGTTCGCCGCCGAACTGCCCGGCCTGCGGTCCGTGCCGGTCAGCAACGGGCCGGTGCGGGTGGAACGCCTCGTCTGGAGCCGCTTCACGCCGTCACCCGCGGCCGCCGCCTTCCTGGCGCTGCTGGACGCCGGCCCGCGGCCCCCGGCGGAGTGACGGCTCAGCCACCCCCCGGCCGGAGCCCCCCATCGCTATTCGGCCGCCCCATCCGAGCCACCCACTCCTTGGGCCGGCCCGGCGGAGCCCTCCGATTCGCCGGTCCCCTCCGCGTCCCTCAGCAGCACGGAAAGGAGCCGCACAGCCCCGCGCTTGTGCAGCGGCTCATTGCCGTTGCCGCACTTCGGGGACTGGATGCACGACGGGCAGCCCGCCTCGCACTCGCAGGAGGCGATCGCCTGGCGGGTGGCCGTCAGCCACTCCCGTGCCGTGTGGAAGGCCCGCTCGGCGAATCCGGCGCCGCCCGGATGGCCGTCGTACACGAAGACCGTGGGAAGGAGCGTGTCCGGGTGCAGCGGTACGGAGACACCGCCGATGTCCCACCGGTCGCACGTGGCGAACAGCGGCAGCATGCCGATGGAGGCGTGCTCGGCGGCGTGCAGGGCGCCGCCGAGGATCTCGGGATGGACGCGCGCGGCGTCCAGCTGGTCCTCGGTGACCGTCCACCAGACGGCGCGCGTACGCAGCGTACGAGGAGGCAGCTCCAGCTTGGTCTCGCCGAGGACCTCGCCCGTGATCAGCTTCCGGCGCAGGAAGGAGACGACCTGATTGGTCACCTCGACGGAGCCGTAGCAGAGGCATCCCTCGCCCCAGGGGACCTCCACGTCCGTCTCCAGGATGGAGATCGCCGTGGTGTCGCGCGCGGTCGTGGAGTACGGCGGCACGGCCTCCTCCACGAGCGCCACCGAGTCCTCCAGGTCGAGGTGGCGCACGAGATACGTACGGCCCTGGTGGAGGTGGACCGCGCCCTCGTGCACGGTCGTGTGCGCGGCGGACGCGTCGACGGTGCCGAGGAGCCGGCCCGTGCCCTCCTCGACGATCTGGACGGGGTTGCCGCCCTCGCCGCGGATGTCCGTGAGGTCGGCGGCCCGCTCCCGGCGGGTCCAGTGCCACGCCTTCGTGCGCCGCCGCAGCAGCTTCGCGGCCTCCAGCTGCGGCAGCAGCTCCTCGGCGGCCGGACCGAAGAGGGCGAGGTCCTCGTCGGTCAGCGGCAGCTCCGCGGCGGCAGCGCACAGGTGGGGCGCGAGGACGTACGGGTTGTCGGGGTCGAGGACGGTGGACTCCACCGGCTGCCGGAACAGCGCCTCCGGGTGGTGGACGAGGTAGGTGTCCAGCGGATCGTCACGGGCGACCAGCACCGCCAGGGCGCCCTGCCCCGCACGCCCAGCGCGGCCCGCCTGCTGCCACAGCGAGGCCCGCGTACCCGGATAGCCCGCGATGATGACGGCGTCCAGCCCCGAGACGTCCACGCCGAGTTCCAGGGCGGTCGTCGCGGCGAGGCCGAGGAGTTCCCCGGAGTGCAGGGCGCGCTCCAGGGCGCGGCGCTCCTCCGGCAGGTAGCCGCCGCGGTAGGCGGCGACGCGGCGGGCGAGGGAGCGGTCGACCTCGGCGAGGCGTTCCTGGGCGATCACCGAGATCAGCTCGGCGCCACGCCGGGAGCGTACGAAGGCGACCGAGCGGACGCCCTGGACGGTCAGGTCGGTGAGCAGGTCCGCCGTCTCGGCGGTGGCGGTGCGGCGCACCGGGGCGCCCTTCTCGCCGTGCAGCTCCGTGAGCGGGGGCTCCCAGAGGGCGAAGACGAGGTCGCCGCGGGGCGAGGCGTCGTCGGCCACCTCCCGCACGGGCAGTCCCGTCAGGCGCTCCGCGGAGAGCGCCGGCTCGGCGGAGGTGGCCGAGGCCAGCAGGAAGACCGGATCCGAGCCGTAGCGGGCGCACAGGCGGCGCAGGCGGCGCAGGACCTGGGCGACGTGGGAGCCGAAGACGCCGCGGTAGGTGTGGCACTCGTCGATGACCACGTAGCGCAGGGCGCGCAGGAAGGAGGACCAGCGCGGGTGGGAGGGAAGGATCCCGCGGTGCAGCATGTCCGGGTTGGTCAGCACGTAATTGGCGTATTGACGCACCCATTCGCGTTCTTCCACCGGGGTGTCGCCGTCGTACACGGCGGCGCGTACGGCGTTGCCGAGCGGGGCCGCGAGCTCGCGGACGGCGCGCCGCTGGTCGGCCGCCAGGGCCTTCGTGGGGGCCAGGTACAGGGCGGTGGCGCCCCGCCCGTTCGGTGCCTCGGAGCCGTCCAGGAGGGCCGAGAGGACGGGGGTGAGGTAGGCCAGGGACTTTCCGGAGGCCGTGCCGGTCGCGACGACCACGGAGTCGCCGTCCAGCGCGTGCTCGGCAGCCTGCGCCTGATGGGCCCACGGGTGCTCGATGCCCGCCGCCCGGACGGCGGATATGACCTCGGGTCGGATGCGGTCGGGCCAGACTGCATACCGGGCCGCACGCGGGGGCAAGTGCTCCGTATGAGTGACGCGCGATGCACGGCTCGGCCCCGCGGTGAGCCGGTCGAGGACCACCTGCGGGGACGTCTGTGCCGGGGCGCCCGCGGAGGGTCTGCCCGGGGGAGAAATTTTGGCCATCGGCATCGAGTGTGTCACTGGCGGGATGGACAATGGTCCGAAGGCGTCGTGCACGCCCGCCGGTAAGTGATTGAATGCCCTCGCGGCTGGCGATCCGTCCTGGGGGCTCTGCCGAGGTGTCCCGAGGGATGACCGCTCGATAGCAAGGTGCTGGAGGATCCGTGGACCTGTCCCTGTCGACCCGTACCGTCGGCGATCGTACGGTCGTCGAGGTCGGTGGCGAAATCGATGTATATACCGCGCCCAAGCTGCGCGAGCAGTTGGTCGAGTTGGTGAACGACGGCAGTTTCCATCTTGTCGTCGACATGGAGGGCGTGGACTTCCTCGACTCCACCGGACTCGGCGTGCTGGTCGGCGGCCTGAAGCGCGTGCGTGCCCACGAGGGCTCGCTGCGCCTGGTCTGCAACCAGGAGCGCATTTTGAAGATCTTCCGCATCACCGGCCTGACCAAGGTGTTCCCCATTCACACCTCGGTCGACGAAGCAGTGGCCGCCACGGACTGAGGTCCGTGACGGCGGTACAGCAGGGGGCCGGGCCCGCGGCCCGGCCCCCTGACAGCACGCGCGTACGTTCGAGGGGGATGCATGGCCACCGTTGAACTCCGTTTCAGCGCGCTGCCCGAGCATGTCAGGACCGCCCGTCTCGTGGCGGCCGCGGTCGCGCGGAGAGCCGGAGTGGACGAGGCCGTTCTCGACGAGGTCAGGCTCGCCGTCGGCGAGGCCTGCACGCGTGCCGTCGGACTCCACCAGAGCAACGGCGTCTCGGCGCCCGTGCGGGTCGGGCTGACCGAGGACGAGAAGCAGTTCTCCATCGAGGTCGGCGACGAGGCCCCTCGCGCGAAGTCCGGTGACCGGCCGCCCGGCGCGCAGGGCGGCGAGGGCGACGAGCCGGAGGGCGAGGACGAGATGGGTCTCGCCGTCATTAGCGGCCTCGTGGACGACGTCGAGGTCACCGCGGGCGAGTCCGGCGGCCTGATCCGGATGACCTGGCCGATCACCCCCGCGCCGCTCGTGCCCTGACCCGCGCGCATACGCAGGCCCTGTTCACCACCACGGTGAACAGGGCCTTTTTCGTTCCGATCATTTATTACGTAGATCAGAAACACTGGCCGGCGATCTTTCGTCAACGGTTTTGAGGCATTACCGCTTTCGGTGCCATTCCCTGGCCGCGATCATTTGCTGAGAAGCGATCTCCGGTCAATCGCGTAAGTGGTGCTCTGTTTTGATCAGGTTCCGCTCCCTACAATCCGTCCACATCTTGAGCTCAGCCCAAGCGTCAAGGAGGACGAATGGCGGGGCTTTCTACCCCTCATCAGATCGACCACCCCTCAACCTTCGCAGCCGCAGTACTGACAGATGACAATCGCCTCATCGTGATGGTCATCGCGGCCGTCGCGCTCGCGGCGCTCGTCGTCGCCGGGATCCTGGTACGCCAGGTACTCGCGGCAGGCGAGGGCACCGACAGCATGAAGAAGATCGCGGCGGCGGTGCAGGAAGGCGCGAACGCCTACCTCGGCCGGCAGCTGCGCACACTCGGCGTATTCGCCGTCGTCGTGTTCTTCCTGCTCATGCTGCTGCCCGCGGACGACTGGAATCAGCGCGCCGGACGATCTATCTTCTTCTTGATCGGCGCGGCATTCTCGGCGACCACCGGCTATATCGGTATGTGGCTCGCCGTGCGCAGCAATGTGCGCGTGGCCGCCGCCGCCCGAGAGGCCACTCCGGCACCAGGAGAGCCGGAAAAGGATCTCACCGCCGTCTCGCACAAAGCCATGAAGATCGCTTTCCGCACGGGCGGCGTCGTCGGCATGTTCACGGTGGGGCTCGGTCTTCTGGGCGCCTCCTGTGTGGTGCTCGTCTACGCGGCCGACGCGCCGAAGGTGCTCGAAGGATTCGGACTCGGCGCCGCCCTGATCGCGATGTTCATGCGTGTCGGCGGCGGCATCTTCACCAAGGCCGCCGACGTCGGCGCCGACCTGGTCGGCAAGGTCGAGCAGGGCATTCCGGAGGACGATCCGCGCAATGCCGCGACCATCGCCGACAACGTGGGCGACAACGTCGGCGACTGCGCCGGTATGGCCGCCGACCTCTTCGAGTCGTACGCCGTCACCCTCGTCGCCGCGCTGATCCTCGGCAAGGTGGCGTTCGGCGACTCCGGACTCGCCTTCCCGCTGATCGTTCCGGCCATCGGCGTCGTGACGGCCATGATCGGCATCTTCGCGGTGGCGCCGCGCCGCGCCGACCGCAGCGGCATGAGCGCCATCAACCGCGGTTTCTTCATCTCCGCGGTCATCTCGCTGGTGCTCGTGGCCGCCGCCGTCTTCGTCTATCTGCCGTCCTCGTACGCGAAGCTGGACGGCGTCACGGACGCGGCGATCAAGGCGCACGACGGCGACCCGCGGGTCCTCGCGCTCACCGCCGTGGCCATCGGCATCGTGATGGCCGCCCTCATCCAGCAGCTCACCGGCTACTTCACCGAGACCAACCGGCGTCCCGTCAGGGACATCGGCAAGACCTCGCTGACGGGCCCGGCGACCGTTGTCCTGGCCGGCATCTCGATCGGTCTCGAATCGGCCGTCTACACCGCGCTGCTGATCGGGCTCGGCGTGTACGGGGCGTTCCTGCTCGGCGGTACGTCGATCATGCTCGCCCTGTTCGCGGTCGCCCTGGCCGGGACGGGCCTGCTGACCACGGTCGGTGTCATCGTCGCCATGGACACCTTCGGACCCGTCTCCGACAACGCGCAGGGCATCGCGGAGATGTCCGGCGACGTCCAGGGCTCGGGCGCGCAGGTCCTCACCGACCTCGACGCCGTCGGCAACACCACCAAGGCCATCACCAAGGGCATCGCCATCGCGACCGCCGTCCTCGCGGCGTCGGCGCTCTTCGGGTCGTACCGCGACGCCATCGCGACCGCGGCCAAGGACGTCGGCGAGAAACTCGGTGACGGCGCTCCGATGAACCTGGTCATGGACATCTCACAGCCCAACAACCTGGTCGGCCTGATCCTCGGCGCCGCGGTCGTCTTCCTCTTCTCGGGGCTGGCGATCAACGCGGTGTCGCGGTCGGCCGGAGCCGTGGTGTTCGAGGTGCGGCGGCAGTTCCGCGAGCACCCCGGGATCATGGACTACACCGAGAAGCCGGAGTACGGGCGCGTCGTCGACATCTGCACCAAGGACGCGCTGCGGGAGCTGGCCACACCGGGCCTGCTCGCCGTGCTCACGCCGATCGCGGTCGGCTTCACGCTCGGCGTCGGCGCGCTCGGCTCGTTCCTGGCGGGCGCGATCGGCACGGGCACGCTGATGGCGGTCTTCCTCGCCAACTCCGGCGGCGCCTGGGACAACGCGAAGAAGCTCGTCGAGGACGGCCATCACGGCGGCAAGGGCAGCGAGGCCCACGCCGCGGTCGTCATCGGCGACACCGTCGGCGACCCGTTCAAGGACACCGCCGGCCCGGCGATCAACCCCCTGCTGAAGGTGATGAACCTGGTGGCGCTGCTCATCGCGCCCGCCGTCATCAACTTCAGCTACGGGGACAACGCCAGCGTCGGCATGCGGACACTGATCGCGGGACTCTCCATCGCGGTCATCATCGGCGCGGTCTACGTCTCCAAGCGGCGGGGCATCGCCGTCGGGGACGAGGGCAACGCCGAGCGGACGGCCAAGTCGGCCGACCCGGCGGTCGTTTCCTGACGTCGTCCGGATCACCGTCCAACACGCGGGCGGGCGGCGCCTCTTGATGCGCCGTCCGCCCGCTGCCGTGTGGGGACCGCGCCGCCGTCCGGCGTACCTGAGGAGCCGTGAGCCTTCTCTCGCGCGTCATGCCCGCTCTTCCTTGGTGCAAATGGCTGCAATAGCGGTCGTAACGGACCCCCGGCATGCGATTGTCGCTCGTTTGGCGTGTAAGTTCCGGGGCCGAGAGCCATGGAAGGGACCAATCCGGTGAACAAGAAGCTTGCAGCCGCACTGTCCGGCGGTGCGGTACTGGTACTCGCTCTGTCCGGGTGCAGCAGCGACGACGACGGCGACAAGAAGCTGGACGACTGGGCCAAGAAGGTCTGTGACTCCGTCCAGCCGCAGTCGAAGAAGATCGCGGACGCCAACGCCGCGATCCAGAAGGAGACCTCCGACAACAGCTCGCCGTCCGACGTCCAGAAGACCGACTCCAAGGCGTTCCAGGACATGTCCGACGCCTACAAGGCGATGGGTGCCTCCGTGAAGCGCGCGGGCGCGCCGCCGGTGGACGACGGACAGAAGAAGACCGACGACGCCGTCAAGGAACTCAACGCCATCTCCAAGTCGTACGAGAACCTGAAGAAGCAGGTCGACGGCCTGGACACCAAGAACCAGGCGGACTTCGCGGACGGCCTCAAGGACGTCGCGGGCGAGCTGGACAAGCTGAGCAAGAGCGGCAACGAAGCGCTGGAGAAGTTGCAGGAGGGGGACGTCGGCAAGGCGATGGCCAAGCAGGACAGCTGCAAGAGCGCGTCCGGCACGCCGTCCGCCAAGAGCTGACAGCCCGCCACCTGCCGGCCGTACGTCTTCCCCGCGGCCGTACGTCCGTCCCCGCCCACGTTCTTCCCCGCCCCCGGCGCCCATGGTGGCACCGGGGGCGGCGGCATGAGCCGCGGGCCACAATGGGGGCGTGAGTACTGCCAGCCTCCCCCTGCCCTCATCCGACCGCGCCGACGTGGCGGCCTCCCTGCGCCGGGCCCTGCTCGACGCCGACTTCACCGCCGACGGGCTCCTCGAACTGCTCGGCGCCTCCGCGTACGCCGCGCTCGCCCGCAGCGAGACCGTGCCCGCCCTGCGGGCCACCCGCGAGGACGGCACCCTCGCGGCTCTCGTACGCCTGTTCCTGCTCCAGGAAACCGTGCCGCACGCGCGCGTGGCGGACGCTCTGCCTGTCGACGCCCTCGCGGAGAGCGGTTGGCTGGTCGGGGGGGACGGGGAGCTGCGGGCGACCGTGGACGTGCGGCCCTACGGCGGGCCGAGCGGCGAGGACTGGTTCATCGTCTCCGACCTGGGGTGCGCGGTCGGCGGCGCCGGCGGCATCGGCAGCCATGACGAGGGTGTCGTCCTCGGGGTCGGCGGCGCCTCCACCACGCTCGCCGGGATCACCGTGCGCACGCCCGTCGACAGCGCGCTCGACCTCGGCACCGGCTCCGGCATCCAGGCCCTGCACGCCGCGCAGCACGCCACGCGCGTGACGGCGACCGACCTCAACCCGCGGGCCCTGGAGTTCACCCGGCTCACGCTGGCCCTGTCCGGGGCCCCCGAGGCGGACCTGCGCGAGGGCTCGCTCTTCGACCCGGTGGGCGAGGAGACGTACGACCTGATCGTGTCGAACCCGCCCTTCGTGATCTCCCCCGGGGCCCGGCTCACCTACCGGGACGGCGGGATGGGCGGGGACGATCTGTGCCGGACGCTCGTTCAGGAGGCGGGGGCACGGCTGAACGAAGGGGGGTACGCGCACTTCCTGGCCAACTGGCAGCACGTGGACGGCGAGGAGTGGCAGGACCGGCTGCGCTCCTGGGTGCCGCGCGGCTGCGACGCCTGGATCGTGCAGCGCGAGGTGCAGGACATCACGCAGTACGCCGAGCTGTGGCTGCGCGACGCGGGGGACCACCGCACGGACCCCGGAGAGTACGCCGCGCGGTACGAGGCGTGGCTGGACGAGTTCGAGGCGCGGGGCACGCGCGCCATCGGGTTCGGCTGGATCACGCTCCGCAGGACCGAGGCCGCCGAGCCGTCCGTCACCGTCGAGGAGTGGCCGCACCCCGTCGAGCAGCCGCTCGGCGAGACGGTGCGGGAGTTCTTCGACCGGCAGGACTACCTGCGTGCGCACGATGACGCGGCGCTGCTCGCCGCGCACTTCAAGCTCGCGGCCGAGGTCGTGCAGGAGCAGGTCGGGCTGCCGGGCGCCGAGGACCCGGAGCACGTCGTGCTGCGCCAGCACCGGGGGATGCGGCGGGCCACCAAGGTGGACACGGTCGGCGCCGGGTTCGCAGGCGTGTGCGACGGATCGCTGAGCGCCGGGCGCATCCTGGACGCCATCGCCCAACTGGTCGGCGAGGACCCCGTGTTGCTGCGGGACCGGACGCCCGCGCAGATCAGGCTCCTCGTGGAGCAGGGCTTCCTGCTGCCCGTCCAGGCGTAGCGCTGTCCGCACCGCCCCCGCGCGGGGTGGTGAAACCGGCCAACATCCCCTTCGGGTCCGGCAAATCCGGTAGGGGCGGACGGGTGAGCGGGCCGCCGGACGTTCACCCCGATTTCGCGCTCCCGATTTCCGCGCGTGCCAGCCTCCAGGCCAAGGCCGCGCGGGGAGCGCCGAGCGGGGTGCCGTACGGGGAGGCAAGGGCCATGGAGAGCGCACCAGCGATATTCGCCGGAACGGTGTTCGCGCTGTTCGGCGCCGCACTGCTGCTGTGGACCGGGGTGCGGGTCGCCCACCGCGAGCCCGTCGCCCAAGGTGTGAGCCCCGTCGCATCGGCGACGCTCGCCGCGCTCGCGGGCACGGGGGCGCTGCTGCTCGGCGTGTGGTGCTTCACGCGGCTGTGAGCCGGCGCGCCGCGACGGCGGACCGCCTCCTTCCGGTGAGGTGGGGCGTCGGCTTTCGGCAGGGTTTCCGGCGGCGGTTTCGGCGAGGGCTTCCGCGGGGACTTCGATGAGGTCTTCGGCCGCCGAGGTTCCGAGCGGGGCTTCGGCAGAGGTTCCGACAGAGGCTTCGGCAGGACTTCGGCAGGGGCTTCGGCGGGGGCGGAGCGGCGCGCTCCGGTAGCGGGCGGCCGTACCGCGGGGGCCAAGAGGCCGTGCTCAGGTTGCGCGGGAGGTCGTACCTGGGTAGGGGGCCAGGCCCTGCTCCGGGGCGGTGGAGGTGATCGTTCCGCGGTGGTCGAGGGACCCGCTCCGGCACGGTCGAGGCGGGCGCGGCGGTGATCGACGGCGTGGGGCCGGGCCGCACCTCCCGCCGGACGCCGAAACGGCAGGTCGCCACTCCGGGCGGCAGGAATGGCGGTAGTCGGGTTACCGTTCGAGTGGCCGTTGCGGGCTTTTCCCGTTTGACACGGGGGCGGGATGTACCGTCACACTCCGCAGCGACAGCGCAACGCAAGCCATGCGAGCACTGCCACCGCACGGCCAGAGCACTGCCACGAGCAGAGCCATCGCGCACTGCCACCGAGCGTCGACCGGAGAGAAGAGCGAAGTTGTCCCCGACCAGCGAGACCGCACAGGGCGGCCGCCGACTCGTCATCGTCGAGTCGCCTGCCAAGGCGAAGACGATCAAGAGCTACCTCGGCCCCGGTTACGTAGTCGAGGCCAGCGTCGGGCACATCCGCGACCTCCCCAACGGCGCCGCGGAGGTGCCCGAGAAGTACACCGGCGAGGTGCGCCGCCTCGGCGTGGACGTCGAGCATGACTTCGCGCCCGTCTATGTCGTCAACGCCGACAAGAAGGCGCAGGTCAAAAAGCTCAAGGACCTTCTGAAGGACTCCGACGAGCTCTTCCTCGCCACCGATGAGGACCGCGAGGGCGAAGCCATCGCGTGGCACCTCCTGGAGGTCCTGAAGCCCAAGGTCCCCGTCCACCGCATGGTCTTCCACGAGATCACCAAGGACGCGATCCGCAGCGCCGTCGCCAACCCGCGCGAGCTGAACAAGCGCATGGTCGACGCCCAGGAGACCCGCCGTATCCTCGACCGCCTCTATGGCTACGAGGTCTCGCCGGTCCTGTGGAAGAAGGTCATGCCGCGCCTGTCGGCCGGCCGCGTCCAGTCCGTGGCCACCCGCCTCGTCGTCGAACGGGAGCGCGAGCGCATCGCCTTCCGCTCCGCCGAGTACTGGGACCTGACCGGCACCTTCGGCACCGGCCGCGCCGGTGACGCCTCCGACCCCTCGCAGCTGGTCGCCCGCCTCACCACGGTCGACGGCAAGCGCGTCGCGCAGGGCCGCGACTTCAACTCCGTCGGGCAGCTCAAGGCGGGCAGCGCGGGCACCCTGCACCTGGACGAGGCGAACGCCCGCGCGCTCGCCGCGGCCCTCCAGGACACGGACTTCTCCGTACGCTCCGTCGAGTCCAAGCCCTACCGCCGCTCGCCGTACGCCCCCTTCCGTACGACGACGATGCAGCAGGAGGCGAGCCGCAAGCTCGGCTTCGGCGCCAAGGCGACCATGCAGGTGGCCCAGAAGCTGTACGAGAACGGCTTCATCACGTACATGCGTACGGACTCCACGACGCTGTCCGACACGGCCATCACCGCCGCCCGCGCGCAGGTCACACAGCTCTACGGCAGCGACTACCTCCCGGACAAGCCGCGCACGTACGCGGGCAAGGTCAAGAACGCCCAGGAGGCGCACGAGGCGATCCGTCCGTCGGGCGACCGTTTCCGTACGCCCGCCGAGACCGGTCTGACCGGTGACCAGTTCCGGCTCTACGAGCTGATCTGGAAGCGGACCGTCGCCTCCCAGATGAAGGACGCGACCGGGAACTCCGTCACCGTCAAGATCGGCGGCCGGGCGAGCGACGGCCGGGACGCCGAGTTCAGCGCCTCCGGCAAGACCATCACCTTCCACGGCTTCCTCAAGGCCTACGTCGAGGGCGCCGACGACCCGAACGCCGAGCTGGACGACCGCGAGCGCAGGCTCCCGCAGGTCGGCGAGGGCGACGCACTCTCCGCCGACGAGATGTCGGTGGACGGTCACGCGACCAAGCCGCCCGCCCGCTACACCGAGGCCTCGCTGGTCAAGGAGCTCGAAGAGCGCGAGATCGGCCGCCCGTCCACGTACGCGTCGATCCTCGGGACCATCCTCGACCGCGGATACGTCTTCAAGAAGGGGACGGCGCTCGTTCCCTCCTTCCTGTCGTTCGCCGTCGTCAACCTCCTGGAGAAGCACTTCGGGCGGCTCGTCGACTACGACTTCACCGCCAAGATGGAGGACGACCTCGACCGCATCGCGCGCGGCGAGGCGCAGGCCGTGCCGTGGCTGCGGCGCTTCTACTTCGGTGAGGGCGAGGGCTCCGGCGCCGCCGCCGAGGCCGGCAACGGCGACGGCGACCACCTCGGCGGCCTCAAGGAACTCGTCACCGACCTCGGCGCGATCGACGCCCGCGAGGTGTCGTCCTTCCCGGTGGGCGACGGCATCATGCTGCGCGTCGGCCGCTACGGCCCCTACATCGAGCGCGGCGAGCGCGACTCCGAGGAGCACCAGCGGGCGGACGTCCCCGAGGACCTGGCGCCGGACGAGCTGACCGTCGCGTACGCGGAGGAACTGCTCGCCAAGCCGAGCGGCGACTTCGAACTGGGCACCGATCCGGCCTCCGGCCACCAGATCGTCGCCAAGGACGGCCGCTACGGCCCGTACGTGACGGAGATCCTCCCCGAGGGCACTCCGAAGACCGGCAAGAACGCGGTCAAGCCGCGCACGGCTTCGCTCTTCAAGTCCATGTCGCTCGACACGGTCACCCTTGAGGACGCGCTGAAGCTCATGTCGCTGCCGCGCGTCGTCGGCACCGACGCCGAGGGCGTCGAGATCACCGCGCAGAACGGCCGGTACGGCCCGTATCTGAAGAAGGGCACCGACTCGCGCTCCATCGAGAGCGAGGAGCAGCTCTTCACGATCACGCTGGAAGAGGCCCTGGAGATCTACTCCAAGCCGAAGCAGCGGGGCCGTGCGGCGGCCAAGCCGCCGCTGAAGGAGCTGGGCGAGGACCCGGTCAGCGGGAAGCCGGTCGTCGTCAAGGACGGCCGCTTCGGGGCGTACGTCACGGACGGCGAGACGAACGCGACGCTGCGGGCGGCGGACTCGGTCGAGGACATCACTCCGGAGCGGGGCTACGAACTGCTCGCGGAGAAGCGGGCCAAGGGGCCCGCCAAGAAGACCGCCAAGAAGGCACCTGCCAAGAAGGCGCCCGCCAAGAAGACCGCGGCCAAGAAGACCGCGGCCAAGAAGACGACCACCGCGAAGAAGACCACCGCGGCGAAGAAGACCACGGCCAAGAAGACGACGGCCAAGACGGCGGCCAAGACGGCGGTTTCGGCCGAGGCCGCCTCTTCGGAGGACTGACGTCTCCTGCGGCGGGCGGCTGAGGGATCACGCACCGGGTGTCTGCGGACAGGCGCCCGGTGCGGTCGTTTGTTCGGGTGGGGAGGAGTGGGAGGTGGCGCGTCCGGATAGGCTGGACGGATGACGCGTGCCGAGCAGCCAACGGCCGGAAACCCGGCCCCCGACGAAGCCCTGGTCGCAGATTCCCGAGAGCGTGCCGTCCGCGCCTTGCTGCGCGTACCGCCGTTGAAGCGGCTGTGGAGCGCACAGCTCGTCGGCAGCGCCGGCGACGCGCTCGCCCTGCTCGTCCTGGTGCTTCTCGCCCTCCAGTCCGCCATCGCGGAAGGCGCCTTCGGAGGCGGCTACCGCGGCGTGGCCTTCGCCGTCACCGCCGTCTTCGGAGCGCGCGTCCTCGCGACGCTGCTCTTCGGAGCGG
Organism: Streptomyces sp. G44; assembly: GCF_016905445.1. Classification (GTDB taxonomy): domain Bacteria; phylum Actinomycetota; class Actinomycetes; order Streptomycetales; family Streptomycetaceae; genus Streptomyces. Next base: position 30,677 of record NZ_JAFEXF010000036.1, on the reverse strand, counting down.
TACTGCTCGGGCCGCTGACCTCACTCACGTCCCCGGGCGGCCTCCTCGACCGGCGCTGGACCATGGTCGGTGCCGATGGCGTGCGCGCCGCCCTGCTGATCGTCGCCCCGCTGTGGATCGACTGGACCCCGGACAACGCCCTCGCGGTGATCCTGGTGACCTCCTTCGTCGTCGGTGTCGCCGAGCGGTTCTGGACCGTCTGCCGGGAGAGCGCCGCGCCCGCCCTGCTGCCCGCCCCGCCCCTGGAGGGCGCGACGGTGCGGCCGCTGCCGGACCACATGGACGCGCTGCGGCGCCTGTCGCTGCGTACGGGATTCGTGGCCCTGCCCCTCGCGGCGGCCGTGCTCGTCGCGATCACGCTCGTCGGCAACCTCCTGGGCGCCGGACTCGACTGGTTCGCGGAGCACCAGGCGGGGCTCGCCTCGTTCGTCGCGGCCGGGCTGTACGCCGGTTCGCTCACCATCGTGTACTTGCTGCGGCTTCCCGGTACGCAGACGCCCCGCGCGCGCAGCCCGCTCGAAGGCCTGCGCCGGCCCCGCACCGGAACCGGCCCCGACAAGGGCCGCACCGGCGCCATCCCGCTGTTCGTCACGGCCTGCGCCGCCGTCGCCGCCGCCGTCGCTGCGGCCGTCGCCGTCGCCGTGCTGCACGCCAAGGACCTCGGCGGCGGGCCCGTCACGTACGGCCTGACCGTCCTCGCCCTGACCGGCGGCACCGTCGTCGGCATCCGTACGGCGCCGTCCCTGCTGACCTCGTTCTCCCGCCGCCGGCTGCTCGCACTGGCGATCGCCCTCACCGGCGTCGCGCTGCTCGCCGCGGGCCTCGTGCCCGACGTGACGACCGTCCTGCTGCTCCTGGCCCTCGCCGGTGTCGCCGCGGGCGTCGCCGCCAACATCGGGCACGCGCTGCTCGACCAGGAGGTCGAGGACCACCGCAGGACCCGCACCACGGAGCACCTCCAGGCCGTCGTACGCCTCGTCGTCGCGCTCAGCGTGCTGGTGGCCCCCGTGGTCGCCGCCCTGATCGGGCCGCACCGCATGGTCAACGGCAAGTTCGTCTTCGACCACGGAGGTGCCGCCTTCACGCTGATGCTGGTCGGCGCGCTGCTGCTGCCGGTGGCCGCGCTGGTCCTCGCCAAGGCCGACGACCGGCAGGGCGTGCCCCTGCGGCACGACCTGCGGGACGCGCTGCGCGGCGACGACCCGGCGCAGGCCACCTGTGGCACCGGCTTCTTCATCGCCCTGGAGGGCGGCGACGGCGCCGGGAAGTCCACCCAGGCCGAGGCGCTCGCCGAGTGGATCCGCGCCAAGGGCCACGAGGTCGTCGTCACACGCGAGCCGGGCGCGACGCCCGTCGGCAAGCGGCTGCGGTCGATCCTCCTCGACGTGTCGTCGGCCGGGCTCTCGCACCGCGCCGAGGCGCTGCTGTACGCCGCCGACCGCGCCGAGCACGTCGACACGGTCGTACGGCCCGCCCTGGAGCGCGGCGCCGTCGTCATCTCCGACCGGTACATCGACTCGTCCGTCGCCTACCAGGGCGCCGGCCGCGATCTGTCGCCGACGGAGGTCGCCCGCATCAACCGCTGGGCGACCGGTGGTCTCGTACCGCATCTGACCTGCCTGCTCGACGTGTCGCCCGAGGCGGCCCGCGAGCGGTTCACGGAGGCGCCCGACCGGCTGGAGTCGGAGCCCGCCGAGTTCCACGCGCGCGTGCGGTCCGGTTTCCTCACGCTCGCCGCCGCCGACCCGAGCCGCTACCTCGTCGTCGACGCCTCGCAGGAGCCGGAGGCGGTCACGACCGTGATCCGGCACCGGCTCGACGTGGTCCTTCCGCTCTCCGAGGCCGAGGTGAAGGCCATCGAGGAGGCCCGCAAGGCCGCCGAGGAGGAGGCGCGGCGCAAGGCCGAGGAAGAGGCCGCGCGCAAGGCCGAGGAGGAGCGCCTGGAGCGTGAGCGCCAGGCGCAGCTCGCCAAGCTTCGGGCCGAGGAGGAGGAGCGCAAGCGGCGCGAGCTGGAGGAGGCCCAGCGCCGCGAGGCCGAGCGGCAGGCCGAGGAGGCCCGCAAGCGCGCCGAGGAGGCGCGCCGCAAGGCCGAGGAGGAGAAGGCCAGGCTGCTCGCCGAGGAGAAGGTCAGGGCGGCCGAGGAGGAGCGGCGCCGCCGGGAGGCCGAGGAAGAGGCGCGGCGGCGGGCCGAGGCGGAGCAGCGCCGTCTGGAGAAGCAGCGGAAGGCCGAGGAGGCGTTGCGCCGGGCGGAGGAGGCGCGGAGGATGGCCGCTGCCGCCGCGGAGGCGGCTGCGGCGCCGGTTCCGCCGGTTGCGCCGACGCCGGTTCCACCGGTCGCGCCTGAGCCCGCTGCGCCGGTTCCGCCCGTGGCTTCTGAGGCGCCGGGCAAGCCGGCGGCAGCGGAGCCCGAGCCGGCGGCGCCCGCCAAGTCGTCCGTGCCGGACAACGAGACCACCGTCCCCACGCCGGTCGTGGCGCCGCCCCCCGGGGCGGCCGACGAGACGGCCGTGCTGCCGGCGGTGCGGCCCGACGGTCCGGGGCCGGAGGACACCGCGGTGCTGCCGCAGCCGCCCGTGCCGGGTGCCATGGACGAGACGGCCGTGCTGCCGCCCGTCCGTGAGGACCTTGAGGGCAAGGTGCCGCCGGGGTACTTCCGGGACGAGCGCCCGGCGACCCCCGAGGGCGCCAACGAGCGCACCCGGGAGCTGCCCCAGCTCGACGAACAGGGCGTACCGGTGCGGTCCCGGCCCGACTGGGCCGAGGAGACGCCGCTGGACGACATGCCGACGCTGGCGGACGAGCTGCTCGGCTCGCACGAGGATGCCGTCGACGCGGAGCACGGCGACGGTGGTGGTGGCAACGGCAGTGGCAGCGGTGCCGGGCGAGGGCGCCGGGGTGGCCGTCGGCGTTGATGGCCGAGGCCGGGTCGTGAATGGCCACGCCGGATCATGAACGGCGAGGCCGGGTCGTGAACGGCCACGCCGGGTCGTGAACGGCGAGGCCGGGTCGTGAACGGCGAGGCCGGGTCATGAACGGCCACGCCGGATCGTTCCACGGCCACGCCGGATCGTGAGAACGCCGGAGCCGGTCCGCCATGCCGGATTGTCAGTGCCGTGTCCCACAATGGGCAGTCCGGCGAGAGCAGAGCAGAGCAGCGCGCAGCGTAAGGCGGTGACGGGGCCCATGAGCGTGTGGGACGACCTGGTGGGTCAGGAGCGGGTGAGCGAGCAGCTGGGCGCCGCCGCCCGGGACGCCGACGCGCTGGTGACGGCGGTCGCCGCCGACACGCCCGCGCCGGACTCGTCGAAGATGACGCACGCCTGGCTGTTCACGGGCCCGCCCGGCTCCGGCCGGTCCACGGCCGCGCGCGCCTTCGCCGCCGCTTTGCAGTGCACGAGCCCGGACCGCGCGCTCGGCGGCGCGCCCGGCTGCGGATTCTGCGACGGCTGCCACACCAGTCTCATCGGGACCCACGCCGACGTGGAAGTGGTGCGTACGGACCTGTTGTCCATCGGCGTCAAGGAGACCCGCGACCTGGTCCGGCGCGCACAGCTGTCGCCCGCGGTCGGCCGCTGGCAGGTCATCGTCCTGGAGGATGCCGACCGCCTCACGGAGGGCGCGGGGAACGTCCTGCTGAAGGCCGTCGAGGAGCCCGCCCCCCGCACCGTGTGGCTGCTCTGCGCGCCCTCCCTGGAGGACGTGCTGCCGACCATCCGCTCCCGCTGCCGGCACCTGACACTGCGTACGCCTCCGGTGGACGCCGTGGCCGACGTGCTCGTACGCAGGGACGGCATCGAGCCGGAGGTCGCGGCGGCGGCGGCGCGCGCGACGCAGGGGCACATCGGCCGCGCCCGGCGGCTCGCCACCGACCCGCGCGCGCGGGAGCGCAGGGCCGCCGTCCTGAAGCTGCCCCTGCGGGTGCGGGAGATCGGCGGCTGCCTCAAGGCCGCGCAGGAGCTGATCGACACGGCGACCGACGACGCGAAGCAGGTCGCGGAGGACGTCGACACCAAGGAGACCGAGGACCTGAAGGCGGCGCTCGGCGGAGGGCAGGGCGGCCGGATGCCGCGCGGCACCGCGGGCGTCATGAAGGAGCTGGAGGACCGGCAGAAGCGCCGCAGGACCCGTACGCAGCGCGACAGCCTGGACCTCGCGCTGATCGACCTGACCGGCCTCTACCGCGACGTCCTCGCCCTCCAGCTGGGCTCCCGCGTGGCCATCGCCAACACCGAGGTGCAGGACATGCTGGAGCGCATGGCCCTCGGCACCTCGCCGGAGTCCACACTGCGCCGCATCGAGGCCATCGGCGCCTGCCGCACGGCCCTCGACCGCAATGTGGCGCCGCTGCTCGCGGTGGAGGCGATGACGATGGCGCTCCGGGCGGGATGAGCCCGCTCGTACGGCGGTGAAGGGCCGGTCGTCGTCGGTGCGTGCACCGGTCGTCATCGGTGTGTGCGTGCGTACGGTGGCGGGGAACCTCCGCGCGTGGGCGCCCGGTTGACGGTGTCACCCGTACGAGTAGCGGCGCAGCACCGTCTGTAGCGATGTCGGTGCGGAGAGTTACGCTCGCGTGATGGACCTCAGCCGTGACAGCCGTCGCCACCGCCGCCCCTCCTTCCGCACGTGCGGCACGCTGCTCGTGGCCGCCGGGCTGCTCGTCTCGGGCTGCTCATCCGGAGGTCCGACCGCGGATGTCTCCATGGCTGCGCTGCCCCGCTCGACCCCCGCGGAGCTGGCCCCGTACTACGACCAGAAGCTCAGCTGGCGCGAGTGCGGTGTCGCCGGCTTCGAGTGCGCCTCGATGAAGGCCCCGCGGGACTATGCCAAGCCCGCTGCGGGTGACATCAAGCTGGCGGTGGCCCGCAAGCAGGCCACCCAGCGGAAGGCGCGGCTCGGTTCGCTCCTGGTCAACCCGGGCGGGCCCGGCGGCTCGGCGGTCGGCTACCTCCAGTCGTACGCGGCACTGGGCTACCCCGAAGAGGTCCGCGCCCGCTACGACATGGTCGCCGTCGACCCGCGCGGCGTGGCGCGCAGCGAGCCCGTCACCTGCCTCGACGGCAAGGAGATGGACGCGTACACGCAGACCGACGTCACCCCTGACGACCAGCGCGAGACCGACGGCCTCCGGGCCTCCTTCGAGGGCTTCGCGGCGGGCTGCGAGAAGCGGTCGGGGGCGATCCTGCCGCATGTCTCCACGGTCGAGGCGGCGCGGGACATGGACGTCCTGCGGGCGGCGCTGGGCGACGAGAAGCTGTCGTACGTCGGCGCTTCGTACGGGACGTTCCTCGGCGCGACGTACGCCGGGCTCTTCCCCGAGCGCGTGGGCCGGCTCGTGCTGGACGGCGCGATGGACCCGTCCCTGACCGCGCGGCGCATGAACCGCGACCAGACCGCCGGCTTCGAGACGGCGTTCCGGGCGTTCGCGAAGGACTGCGTGGCGCTCGGCCGGGAGTGCCCGCTCGGCTCCCGGAGCCCCGGCGAGGCGGGCAAGCGGCTGAAAGGCTTCTTCGACCGGCTGGACCGCACGCCGCTGCCGACCGGTGACGCCTCGGGCCGCAAGCTCGGCGAGGCGCTGGCCACGACGGGCGTGCTCGCCGCGATGTACGACGAGAGCGCCTGGCCGCAGCTGCGGGACGCGCTCGGCTCGGCGATGCGGAACAAGGACGGCGCGGCCCTGCTGGCCCTCTCCGACAGCTACTACGAGCGGGACAGCGACGGCACGTACGCGAACCTGATGTTCGCCAACGCCGCCGTGAACTGCCTGGACCTGCCGCCCGCCTTCGCCACGCCGGACGAGGCCAAGGCGGCCGTGCCGGACTTCGAGAAGGCCTCCCCGGTCTTCGGCGAGGGTCTCGCGTGGTCCTCGCTGAACTGCGCGTACTGGCCGGTGAAGGCCACGGGTGAGCCGCATCGCATCACGGCGGAGGGAGCGGCCCCCATCGTGGTCGTCGGCACGACCCGCGACCCCGCGACCCCCTACCACTGGGCGCAGGCCCTGGCCTCCCAGCTCTCCTCCGGCCACCTCCTCACGTACGAGGGCGACGGCCACACGGCGTACGGCAGGGGCAGCGCGTGCGTCGACTCGGCGATCAACAGGTACCTCCTGGAGGGCACGGCACCGGCGGACGGAAAGCGCTGCTCGTAGCGGCCCTGCGGGGCTGGGGCCCCGCTCCGGGAGGGGTGTGCGGAGCACCCCTGGAAACTGTGTAGACTTGGCCGCGTTGCTGATCGCACGATGGTGCGGACGGCGCGCCGCCTTAGCTCAGATGGCCAGAGCAACGCACTCGTAATGCGTAGGTCTCGGGTTCGAATCCCGAAGGCGGCTCCGTGGAAGCCCCAGGACTCACTCGCCGTGACCTGGGGCTTTTGCTTTTAGCGGATGCGGCGTCGGCGGCGTGAGCGGGCCGCGCGGGTGTCGGGGGTCTCAGTTCTGGTCTCAGTGGGGTCGGGATCGGGGTTCTGAGGGGCCGGTACGAAGAACTCGCCCATGCGCCGCATCGCATCCTTCGAGAGGTGCGAGCGGCCCTTCACGTAGCGCCGCGTCTGGCTGATCTGGGTATGCCGAAGGATCTCCATAATGGTGGGCATGTCGACGCCCAACTCGTTCAGGATCGTGCCGGCCGTGTGGCGGCTCCCGTCGTAGAGGCGGCGGTCGTCGATTCCAGCTTCGGCAAGGAGTTCCTTGAACTCTTCGTAGTCCTGCCGGGGATCGAGCGGACGCCCATCCGGCCGCGAGAACACCACATCGTGCTCCTCCCAAAGCTCTGCCGCTGCGGCCCGCATCTCCTCTTGCCTGGCCTTGTGGTCGTGCAGGAACGGGAGGAAGACGGGCGGGATCGGTACGGGGTTCTGGCTCTTCTTGGTCTTGGGCCGGGTGAAGACGAGCCCGCCCCCCTTGCGCTCCGGGCAGGCGCTCGCGTGCTTCGTGCACGTCTTGGCGCACGGCTTTGGGCAACCGCGCTTATAGCCCTTGTGCGTGGTGCAGTTCGGCGGGCAAGGGGCGAAGCGATGGAGGCGGCCTCCGCAGGCGTGGGGGTCGTCGCAGCCGTGCCGCCAGGTGAGGCGCTGGAGCTGCCATTTGGGGTGGAACAGCTCCGCTTCCAGGTCCACGTACGGCCAGCGCAGACCGAGCGTCTCGCCCTGCCGGAAGCCCATGCCGACGGTGACGATCCACCGCATGAAGGTGGGCCGCTTCGCGGCGGCTTCGAGAAAGGCCTTGGACTCCTCCTGCGTGAAGGGGTTCGCCTCGGTCTCGTCGATACTGGGCGGGTCTACGAGCGTGGCGACGTTCTCGCTGATCAGGCGGCGGCGGTGGGCGATTTTCAGGGCGCGGGACAGGATGCGGTGCACCTTCACCACGTGCGAGGGGGCGTGACCGGCATCGAGCAGGGCCCGGTACATCCGCTCCAGGTGCTCAGGCTGCAACTTGTCGATGTGGTGCTGGCCGACGCCCGGAACGATGTCATTGCGCGTCTTAGACCAGTAGTCGTCGAGGGATCGCGGCTTCAGCTTCAGGCTCGCGATGTCAGTGAGATAGGTCTCCATCCACTTCGCGACCGTCGGCGCGCGACCGGCCTTGGTGGCGCGGCCTTGGTCGCGCTGCTGTTCCAGTTCTTTGACCTTGCGCTTGATCTCGGGCTCGGTCTTGGCGCGGCGGTGGCGGCGGTCGGGGCTGCCATCGTTCTTCACACCCATCGTGACGCGGCCATGCCACCACCCGTCGGCGCCGAAGTAGATGGACGACTCCATGTTCGGCTTGCGGGGACTCATGCGCTCCTCCAATGCGGGAGGCGCCCCGAGCGGGATGCTCGGGGCGCCTCAGGTCGTGCTCGGGTCAGGCGGGCAGGGGGTGAGGTTGGCGACGTACGCTTCGAGGTCCGCGCGCCGAATCCGGCGCAAGCGGCCCAACTTAATGTAGTTCAGGGCGCCTTCGGCCATCAGCTCGTAAACGGTCGAGCGGCCGATGGCGAGCGCTTCGGCGGCTTCCTCGGGCTTGTACAGGAGTCGGTCGACGGGGGCGGCGGTTGCGGTACTCATCCGGGGTGCCTCCTACCGGGGAGGGTCTTGGACGCTTCTCAGCAAGCGTGTCTGTCCGAGGTGCGGATTTCTGCGTCACCGCGTCACCAGCGTCATTCGAGCGTCTGACCTGCGGATTTGTGTGACGCAGACGGCCGGGTGTGCGTCATCGGTGCGTCATGGCCTCCGTCATGGGGTGTCGCAGGTGACGCAGGATGACGCAGAGGCCGTGGTCTGCGTCACGGCTTTCACCGCAGCTCAGAGGCCGTTCTTGCGGCGGTGTGACGCAGGTGACGCAGCGTCTTCCCTCTTAGGACAAAAGAGGGGGTGTCTGTTGGTGGTGCGGTGCGCCTTACAGCGTGAAGAAGGAGCCGCAAGCGGCGCGACCTTGGGCGGCGCGTTGCGCCGAACAGCAAGAGGAGCACGCCGCGCGGCGCCGGGTGCTCCTCTTGCTTGTCCAGACGCGCCGGGCGGTGTGGGTCAGAACGCCTGCTGCTCGTGCTGCGCCGGGGTCGCCGCGCGGGTCATTTCGAGGTAGCGGCCCTTCTTGGTGCGCCCGGAGTCGATGAGGACGCCACGGGCGGCCAGGGTCGGCTGAAGGCGCTTGAGCCGGTCGGAGAGGACTTTGCCCGTGGTCGGCCACCCTTTGGGCAGGGGACGGAAGTCCTCGCCGCTGTAGAGGCCGCTGAGACAGTGCAGCCACTCCGTGGAGGTCATCCGTTGTGCCGCGCCCGGCTCGATGGTCTCGGCGTGCCGCAGGACGGTCTGCGCGAGCAAGTCGCCCTCAATTACGTCGTCATTGAGGTCGTCGAGACTCGCCCGATAGGCGGTGAGTGCTCCGAGGCCGGTGGCGGCGTCGAGTTGGGCGCACAGGTGCGCGAAGTCCGCCATCCGCAGGTCCGTGGGGGTCTCCGCCTCCGCCGCGCGGACCTTCACCGTGAGGTCCAGGAGCGAGCCGAGCACGACGGGAAGGATCTCCGCGTACTCCGCCCACAGTTCCGCCTCGGTGCGCCGGACGCGGGGCCGCTCCAGCCGCAGGGGCAGGAGTCGTTCCGCGAGGTCGGGACGGATGACGCCCACGTCGATGCCGGTCAGGAGCAGAGGGCGGCGGTAGCCGACACGGAACACGTCCCCGTCGGTGAACAGCGCGCGCTTGACGTTCTCAGCTCCGGTGACGATGCAGCACATCGCGTCGGAGAGGTCCGGGCTCATGTAGGAGAGGTTGTCCAGGGCGGTGACCCATCCGGCCGCCACCGCAGCGATCAGGTTCTCCTCATCCTTCGGCGCGCGGCGCAGGTCCCCGCTCATGCCCTCAACGATCCGCACCAGCATCCGGCCCCCGGTGGACTTCCCCGCGCCCTGCGGCCCGGTGAGGAACGGCGCAGGGACGGGCACGGACGGTCCGAGACAGCCGATCAGCCACGCGATGGCCAGGCACTCGGTCTCCGCGTTGGCGAAGTTGCACAGTCGCATCAGCAGGTCGATGCCCTTGCCGTCGGTGTCTTTCGCTGGCAGGGGCAGTTCCCCCGTGAGCTGGGTACGCCGCCAGGACACCTCGCGCGGGTCGGGAACGGTGATGTCCCATCCGGTGGGGTGGATGCGGACGGACTGCCCGTCATCGCGCCCCAGGTCCAGCCACGTCGCCCCGTCGAAGCCGGCGGCCACGCGGATGTGGACCGGCTGTACGTCCTCGGTCAGTGCCAGCGCTTCGATCAAGTCCAACGCCTCCTTCATCGCACTCCCGTTGAACACGCCGCGCCCGTCCTGGTAGAGGCCGACCATGAGTTCCTGGCGGTGACTGCCCGTGGTCCCCTGGGAGCGGATCGGGCGCGCGACGGGGTGGCCGTTCTTCTGCGCGTAGACGGTGCCGTCGGCGGTGCGGAAGTACCGGAAGTGGGTCTGCGCGTAGTCGGTGATGACCTCGCGGGCCGGGCTCTTTTCGTCGTCGGCCATGTCACAGCCCCAACGCGGTGCGGGCGTTGGCCCACGCGTCGGCGCAGTGCCGCGGGGACTCACCCTTGGCCTGCGCAGCGGCGAACAGCCGCCCGACGTGGCAGTCGGTGAGGCAACCGCAGCGGCCGTGCGTGGACAACACGGCTAGGAAGGTGCGGTACACCGTGGCATGCACACCGCTGGTGGACTCGGTGATGCGCTGCACTGCCATGGCGATGCCGCGTTCAAGGTAGGCGGGGGTGCGGTGGGGGCACTCCCCGCCCCCGGCCGATGCCGACGCCGTGACAACGTGGGGCGTGGGCCGGACTGTCGCGGGCTTGCTCACGGCCAGCTCGCGCACGGCATCCGGCAATTCCGTCAAGGCGCCGCTGCCGAACCCGAGCCAGCGGGCGTAGGCCATGGAGGACTTGATGTCCACGCCAGGCCGAACGGCGTTTACCGACTGCATCCGACTCAGGTAGAGCCAGTGCTCACCACGGGTGGTGGCCACGGTCCGCGTGGCGGGCAGGTTCTCGCGGGCCCACGCAATCGCGTCGGCGTCGTCGAGGTCCACGACCGTCAGCCCCGCCCCGCCCGGGTGGTAGGCGACCGCGCTCGCACACAGCCAGGCGCGGCGCCAGGGGCCAGAGCTGATGACATCCGGGTTCGTGGTGGCGGCGGCCCAGCCGTGGCAGGGAACGGGGCAGGCGCAGGGGCCGGGGTTCTTCATGTTCGGCCGGCCGCCACACGCGTTCCTGGCGCAGGTCGGGCAGTTACCGAACGGCACCTTCCCTACCCGCAGGGGCATGACCGGGATCTGAGAGGCCGCGAGTTCGAGCGCGGTACGCAGGTGCTCGCTCATGCCGTCACCTCCAGCCGGTCGGCATACAGCAGTTCCAGGGCGGCGGTGCCGATGTGCTGGGTGTAGGCCGGGGGAATGCACTCGCGGATGCCGTCGCGGTTCATCCACGGCACGCCGAGCACCTGGCGGGCCAGGGCCACGCCGGAGAAGTTGCCGACGAACTGCCCGTAGTGGCCGGGCGGGACGGGTCGGCCCATCTTGGCCTGCGGGACCAGGTGCGCGGGGTGGCCAGCCTGCGGCAGGCGGAAGCCGCCGCCGGTCTCGAAGAAGCGGTGGCGGTAGTTGGCCAGGCGGAACATCTGCCCGCACAGCATCACCGGGGTGCGCAGCTTGGCCGCCGCGCCCCGCACGTTCTCCATCGCCCACGGCCGCCCGGTGGACTCCAGAGCGGCACGGGTGGGGGCGATCAGGTCAGGGTGGGCGTTGCCGCGCAGGCGCTGGCAGTCGGTGTCGTGCTGGCACGGCGGGGAGGCGTGGATGAAGTCGAACGCAGCGCCGTGCTCGCGCACGAACGCGATGGCGTCGGCCTGCATGAACCGGTACGGGTAGCGGGGCTGCGGGGTGATGTCGACGCCGGTCACCTCAAAGCCGGCGTCGGAGTACCCCTTGGCCGCGCCGCCCTGGCAGCAGAACAGATCCAGCAATGTCGGCCGGTGGCCGTCTCGCCGGATGGGGGCGGGTTGCGTCATGCTGGAGACCTCCACAGGTCTGGTAGGGCAGGTGGACAGGGGCGGCCCCGGACTTTGGCGAGAACGGGGGCCGCCCCTGACGTCGCTAGAAGTCGGTGCCGGTGTAGTGCGCCATGTAGCCGGGGCAGGGGGACTCGGGGCACTCGCAGCCCCCGCACTCGTTGCAGATCTCGCCCGCGCAGTCGTCGCACAGTTCGTGGCCGGCGCAGCCGTAGTCGGCGCACTCGTCGCAGTACTCGTCTTCGTCCATGAGGGCCCCTTCAGTGCTGCTTCGCGGTGGTGGCATCGGTGCGGATGACGGTGAAGGTGTCGGTGCAGGCGCGGCAGGTCATGGCGCTATTCCTTCACTGGGTTGTGCAGGAGGTGGAAGGGAAAGGGCTCGAGTTCGATGTGGACGCCGAAGGCTTTGATCCAGTACCAGCGGAACGGGAAAGAGCGGATGCGCAGGTCCATCAGGGCTACGGCCCGGTGGTGTCCGTCCCCGACGTACACGTCGAAGTAGCGGTCATCGACCCCGAGCACGATTGGCTCTGTGAGGCCGTGCCGGGGGATGGATTCCTTCAGCTTTTCGACCTTCTTGCGGTCCTTCTCGTGGTGGGCGAAGCGCCGTCGGGCATCGGCCCAGCGCCGGTATTCCGTCGGCTGGATCTGCCCACTGGTAAGGAAGGCGGTGGGCATTCGTCCGATGTAGGCCATCGCTCCTCCTGCCTCAGCCGTAGAAGCGGTTGCGCTTGATCACGGCCTTGCGGATGTTGACCGTGCTCCCGCCGCCCACCGCGCGGGCCGGGGCGCGCAGGACGACGACGAGCAGGATGAGCAGCCACATGCTGGCGCCGGAGGTGAAGCCGGCGGCGGCGGTCAGTGCCTGGCCGATGCCGTATCCGGCCCCCGCGGAGAGCGCGCCGCCGCCGATACCGGCGCCGATGAAGCGCTGCGCCACCGGGTCGAGGAGCGGCAGCGGGGTCAGGTCGCGCGGTTCGCTCGCCGGGACGGGGGGCGGTGCGAGGTGCTTGGGCATGGGGACCATCCGCCCGTAGGCGTCGGGCACCCACACCACCGGCTGGCCCTCGAAGTACGGTGCCGCGGGCACCAGAGGTGCCGCGTGGGGGTCCAGGTGCGCGAGCGGTGTCGGGTGGTGCACTTCGATGGCGGTCGGCCGTGCGGTGTGGTCCATGGGGCCTCCCTCGAATGGGCCGTGGGCCCGCGTCGGCAAGAGGCGTGGGCCCACGGGGCTTGGGGTGTCAGGAGCAGGTGTCAGGGAGTGTCAGGGTGGGGTGTCACGCGTTTCTGACAGCGGGTTTGCCTAAGGGTTTGGGTGTCAGAGCCGCGTGACGGTGTCAGGTGTCAGGCTCATGTCAGGCGGCGGTCAGGGAAGGGACGATGCGCCACCGGCCGGTCTTGCTGGTCTCCTGCACCCGGCCTTCCTTCCACGCCTCTTTGAGCCGCTCGGACACCCACGGGCGCGACAGGTTGTGCTGGTCGCACCAGTCGTAGAAGTCCTTGGGGCCCACGACCATCTGTCCGCGGTGCTCGAACTCCTCCAACGCCTGAGCGAACAGCCGCCGGGCTTCCTCGGGGCCCGGCTTGCGGCCGGTGCTCTGCTCGAAGATCGGGGTGTCGTCGCCCGGCTCGGGTGCGGGGAGTTCGGCCTCGGGGTCGATGTCGGCGTCCTCGGGGTCGATGTTCAGGCCGGCGTCGGCGGTGGTGTCGTCCATGTCGTCCTCCGCATCGGCCACGGCGGGCCGCTGTCCGGTGTCGGGGGTGCGGCCGGTGTAGGCGGTGCCGGCGATGCTGCGGGCGGCGCCGGCGGTGATGGGGTCGGCGCTGGCGCCGTTGCGTAGCGCCCACTGCGCGAGCATCTCCATGATCGGCACCGCCTTCACGGTGAACTGCGAAGTGCGACCCGGGGCGGCGTATTTCGTCTCGTCGATGCCGGGAGAAACGACGTAGCAGTAGCCGGGCCGCCGGTTGCCCCACGCGCCCGGATGCGCCCCCGCATCGAGCACCGCGTCCGGCAGTGAGAACCCCTCATCACGCGGGTCGCATCCCAGCGCGATCACGGAGGGGATGGAGGCGCGTGTGCTGGTGGACATCTGGTCGTAGGAGGGCCGCTGGAGGGACACCACCAGCGACACCCCCGCCGATCGGGCTTCCTGGGCGATGCCGGTGAACGCGTCGTCGCCGAGGTTGCGCAGCGTGTTGGCGGCTTCCTCGAACCACGCCACCAGGAACGGCATGCCCGCGCAGCCACACGGCCGCCCGTCGCTGCGGCAGGAGTGTGCGGTGCTGGTCTGCTCGCGGGCGGCCTCGGGAACCCACTGGCGGTAGGAGTGGGCACCCAGCCAGCGGGTGCGGGCGGGGATGGCCGCCTTGACGCCCTCCACCAGGATCTCGGTGTCCGTGCCGCCCCCGGCCGACCAGTCCATGCCCGGCCGCAGCGGCCCGAAGTCCTGGAACTCCTTGGGGTCGGAGAACCAGACGATGACATCCGTGCGGGAAAGGATCTCGGTCAGCAGGTTCAGGGCGGTGTCGCCCTTGCCGGACCCCGTGCCGCCCGCGACCAGCACGTGCGTGCTGTTACGGCCCACCTCAGGGTCCGGGTCACCAGGCAGCCACAGCAGCAGCGGGGAGCCGTCGTCATAGCGGCCGATCACCAGCGGATCAGCGATCGAGCCGCCCACGTTGGAGGGGCCCTCCCACTGGACGGCCTGAGCAAGCATGTCCTCGGGGACGATGACCAGCTCACCGCGCCGGGCCGAGCCCGGATCGGCCTGGTAACGCACTGCTGAGGTGGGCAGGTCCAGCGCGGAGGCCAGACGGGCGAGCGCCTTGGACACGTCGTCGTTGGTCTGCTCGCCCGGCTCCAGCGCGAGCGAGGCGGTCACCTTGTTCGGCTCCACCTTCGTCGCCCCGAACTTCGCGCCCGCTAGCCCCACCTTCTCCAGCAGGCCCCCGTCCGCGCTGCCCGTGCCGCCGTCGGGGTTCTGGCGCATCATGACGCGCACATTCCACGACAGCGCCAGCGCCGGACCGCCCATCAGATACAGGTCATCGAGCGGGCCCGCAGTCGGGCCTGCCAGGCACGCGGCCGTCAGCCACGCCGACCCGAGCCCGGTAGTGATGGCCGAGTGCAGGCGGCGTTGCTTGCTGGTCGTTTTGCCGATCATGTAGGCGCCGCCGGACAGGGCCACCGACGCCAGGGTGAGACCGACACCGGCCGCGGAGCTGTCGCCCCACCGCCAGTGCCCCAGCGCCCCGGCAAGCCCGGTGCCGCCCACCGCCAGCCACGGCGGAATGTGCGGCTTGGCCCGGTGCAGAAGGTAGGCGCCGATGCCGCCACCGTCCGAGTTGCCCCGCTGGGCTTCCATCAGTTGCACAAGCTGGTGCTGTTCGTCGTTGACGCTGCCCCTGGCCATGGCTCTACCTCCTTACTGCTGGGCCCAGTTCATGACGGGCTGTTGCGGCTTGCGGGCGCGGTGACGGACGCGGTTGATCTCTTCCTCGTACTCCTGCTGAAACGTCGAGTACGCCGCGGCGGCGTTCTTCGCCGCGTCCCGCAGCGCATCGGCGGACTTGGCGAGTTTGCGGGCCACCTTCCGCGCCCGGATCTTGGAGCCGAAGGCGCGGCCCTCGGGGTCCGGGACCGCTTCAAGGACGCCCTTGAGGATCTCCACCCCCATGGCCACCTCGATGGACAAGGTGACGCCCGCCGCGCGCAGCGTGTTGCAGTAGTTCCGCACCAGAGCAGGCGAACCGAACTCCGGCGGGGGCAGGAGCGAGCTGGAGTGACCACCGCCGCTGTTCGGGCGGGCGGTGTTCTTGTTGTTGTTCACGGTGACGTTGATCGGCGGGACGAACGAGCCGCCCATGGCGCCGACGAACCCGCCGGCGGCGGCGCCGGCGTTGGCGAACTTGTTCGTCTTGTTCGGGTCCCCGAAGCAGGATGACCTCGGGAAGAAGCTGCTGCGTGCCATCAGAGGATCTCCTCAGGTCAGTGCGTGCGGCGGACGACGAGCCACGCGGTCTGCGCGCCGATCAGGGTGAACAGCCAGACCAGCTCCAGCGGGCCGGCGAGCGGCCCGAACGTGGCGGCCAGGGCCAGCCATGCGGTGGCAGCGGTGGCGAGCAGGGCCAGGCCGATGCGCCAGCCCAGCACCCCGCGGGTGGCGGGACGGCGGCGCTGCATCAGCGCCAGCCACACCAGCGGGCCCGCGGCCAGCGGGGCCAACAGGAGGCCGGACCACCACGCCAGCACGTGCAGCACGGCCGCGAGCGGCACGGCCAGCACGGCGAGCGGAAGCGGGGCCAGGCTTCGGCGGTGCTTCCACAGGACGCGTCCCAGGAATCCGAACGCCTCGCGGGACAGGGACGGGCGGTCAGGGACGACCACGATGAACGGCTGAGCGGAGCGGCGTCCACGCTGACGCGGGATACGCACGGTGGTGGCCCCGACAGGCACCTTCACGGAGCGGCGGGTACGGGTACGGCTGGACACAGCGATCTCCTCGCAGTGAGGGAACGAATGGGGATGCCGTGCAGGTCAGGCGGCGTACTGGCCGACGCCATCCGCACACGGCACGCAGGCGCCGAGATGGACGGGGATGACGTAGCCGGCGTCCCTGCCGCAGGCCGGGCAGGTACGGCGGGCGCGGTTCGCCTTCGCCAGCGCACGGCGCTTGGCGAGCGTCATCGGCCTCACCGGCCGGGCCAGCTCGATGCGGTACAGATAGGCGACCAGCGGCGGACGCCGACGACGCGGGCGCTCAATCTGCGCGGCCACGTCCTGACCGCCGGGCCGCAGACCCAACGCGCGCAGCTGGCGACGCGTGGCCAAGCCGTCTGGGGCTAGCCGCCAGGGGTAGACGGGCAAGCTGGCCATCAGTGGCTCGCGATGGCCAGTGCGGCGCCGCCGGCGCCGGGGTCGCGGTGTTCGGCGTAGCGGGCAGAGACCCAGCCCACCGACCAGCCGCACAGTTCCGCGGCCTCGCGCACCTTCATCTCCGCCGCGAAGGCGGCGGCCACGATCCGGCGGGCCTCATCCTCGGGCAGCTTGCCCTGCGCCGGGCCCCGAGCCAGGAGCGCATCACGTTCAAGGGCCAGGCGTTCAGCTCGTTCACGCTGTTCACGCGCGGTGGCCTCCGCCTGCTCACGGTGGGCGGCTTCCGCCCGCTCCCGCGCCTCCCGTTCACGGCGCCGCTGCTCGTGTTCACGCTGTTCACGCTCGCGTTCACGGCGTTCACGGGCCTCCCGCTCAGCGGCTTCGGCCCGCTCCCGGGCCTCGCGCTCCTCGCGGGCCTGGCACTCTTCCCGGTCGGCTTGTTCACGGGCCAACGTGGCTTCGTGCTCGCGCTGTTCACGGGCCAGCATCGCGGCGTGCTCGCGCTCCTCCCGAGCCTCCGCACGCTCCCGCTCGGCACGCTCCCGCGCCGCCTGCTCGACCCGCTCGCGCTCGGCTTGCCGCTGGGTTTCCAGGGCCGCGAGGGCGGCGGAGATGGCGCGGCGGTAGGCGAGACCGGTTTCCGCTGTGACGATCAACAGCAGCGGCGCCACCGAGTGGACAGCCACGCCCACCAGGTCTTTCCTCAACGCGGAGTCCGCGACGTTGAGCGCCCATGTCATGAGGCCGGTCATCCATCGCAGCGTGATCGGCCAGCGTCCGCCGTGTCCGCCCAGACGGGCCAGCACGTCATCGAGCTTGACCACGATCACGACTGCGGCATCCACCACGAGCGGCAGAATCGGCGCCGTCCACTCCCACTCAGGGGCCGTGTGCTTCGCCATCAGCGGGGTGACGGTGAGGATGGAGTAGAGCATCGCGCCGGACACGATCAACCACGTGCCACCCGACAGCGCGCGCTCTGCTGAACGCGTATGAACAGCGTTCACGCCGCACCCCCCACCGGCTCCGGAGCGGGCATGAACGCCCGGCGGAATCCGCGCGAGCCGGCGTCGTAGATGAACGGCGTCAGCCGCCACTTGCACTCGGACGCGGGGCGTTCACCGCACGGCACCCAGACGGCATCCGGCGGGACACCGTGAGTGGCGGTGTCAGCGTAAGCGTCCTCGCGGGAGCGGTAGATGGCGTAGGGCTCGCCGTAGTGGAGCAGCACCGTAAGCGCCTGCCCCTCCCGCGGCTCACTCGCCAGCTCCTCACGGAGCCGGCGGATCTCAATGTCCTTCAGCAGCAGTTCCCGCTGCGCCTGCGCCAGTTCGGCGAGCGCACCGGACAGAAGCGCCCCCACTTCGGACGTGGTCGCTTCGGCCCGCTCCGCACGAGCGGTGACCGCGTACAGCACACGGACGTGCCGGCCGAACGCCTCATTCGCCGCACCCGTGACACTCCGGGCGTGCTCGTAGGCCGCGCGGGCGTCGCACTCAAGCTGCGCGGCGCGGGCCCCGGTGACGATGCGGATCATGCCGCCACCGCCGCATGCCGCATACCGCAGACACCCGTACGCCGCGGCGTCGCCTTGCGCGCCGGCCGGGGCCGCGGCGCCCGCTTGGGCAGGTCACTCGCCCTCAGCAGCGCACGGGCGTACGCCGCGGCCACCGGGTCGACCTCCCGCAGCTCCGCGAGCACGTCGCGCGCCACGGCCAGCCGCGCCACCCGGTCCTCCTCGGACTCCTCAGCGGTGCCGGTGAACAGCTCCGTGTCGAACCCCGCCGCATGCTCAGCCAGGCCCAACGCCAGCTCCGCGAACTCCTGCGCCGTAACGGCGGTATGACCAGCAGCGATGCACTTCATGGGTCGTACTCCTCTGGGAACAGACGGGATGCGAACGGCCCGAACAGCGCCCTCGGAGTTGCAGCTCCGGGGGCGCACGCCGTTGAAGTCGGAAAGGGTCCGGCTCCCCTCAACCCCGCCCGTACGCGCCCACCCCGCAGGGCGCCCGGACGGACGGAGGAGGCAACCGGCGCGGCGCTAGCCGCCGCGAAACGGTCGAAGGTGACCGGTCGTCCGTGGCGCAGGCTCGCGCTCACGAACCGGGGTGAAACGGCGCCGCCGTGCCGGTCGATCACGGCCGCGCCCATCGCTTTCGTCGACTCACTGCCACTCCTTCAAAGCGTTGAACTGGGGATACGCACTGCAAGGGGGACCTTGTCCCCACCCTCCGGCCGTTGCTCGCGGTCACCGGGCCACCTCGCCAGTCGGGCCGAAGCCCTGATCTCTGGCCTTCAGCGGGATTGCAGCGTCCCCGCCCTCTGCTCGCGCACTGCGGATTGAGATTCCTCGATCTGGTGCGCACCAGAAGGTAAGCATCTGGTGCGCACCAGGGTCAAGGGTGTTCGCTGGATCGATCGGCGTTTGTCCTCCGCGGCGCATCTCTAGGAGACCGCTCCGGGTAGAGGGATCGGTAGCCAACAGGGCTTAACTCCCGGCCTGTTAACCCCTGTTGACCTGCGGCAATGTGCGGCATGCTGGGGGGAGTCAGTGAGTGGACCTATCGCCAGGCGGTGGCCGTGAGCACAGGACTTCGGGACGCGCGAAAGGCGCGCGGCTGGTCTCAGGAGCGACTGGTTCGCGAGATCGAGCAGTACGCTCGGCGGCACGTCGCTGACGTTGCGTCAACCGCGAGTCTGCGCGTCTACGTGTCGGAGTGGGAGAACGGCAAGCGCACCATCTCGGACCGCTATGCAGCGATGCTGCGCCGGCTTCTCGGCATCACGGACGGGGAGTTGCGCGGTAGCTCACCTGCGGCTGGGCCGTCGGTGGCCGATGGGTACGACGACCTGCTGAGCCGGATCGACTCAGCCGGCAGTGTTGGCGAATCAATGGTGAAAACGTTCAATGATCAGACTGAGCTACTGCGCACCATGGACCGCCAGATGGGCGCGTCCGGGCTCGTGGATCAGATGACGGGGCATCTCGGCGCACTCGAAGACGCGCTGAACTTCGCAGTGCTCCCGAGCACTCGTCGTCCCGTAGCACTCGCCCTTGCGGGGGCGTCGACCCTTGCCGCATGGCAGGCAATCGACTCGGGAGCGGTCGAACGGGCGTGGCGGCACTACGAACTCGCGAAGCGCGCGGCGCGGGATGCTGAGGCCCCCATGTACCTTGCGCACGCCATGGCAGAGCAGGCGTATGTCCTCTGCGAGGCAGGTCGGCCAGCGCTCGGTGTCGACCTGGTCCGCGACGCGCAACGCACCCTTGGCCAGGCGGGTTCCCCACGTCTGCGTGCGTGGTTGTTCGCGGCCGAAGCCGAGATGTGCGCCCATGCCGGAATGCCGGACGACTGCCGGCGCGCGCTCGATGCGGCCACGGCGAGCATTCCGCCGGGCTCGGAGGACCGCGACCCGGACATGCTGAGCATCTTCCTCAATGGCGCCCACCTCACCCGGTGGCGCGGCAACGTCCTCGCTCTGCTCGGCGACGAAGACGCCGTCATCAGCCTGTATGACGCACTTGAAGTAGCGGACCCGTCCTTTGTGCGAGCGAAAGCTGGTCTCCACGCAGACCTCGCGCAAGCGCATCTGACGCGAGCCGAGTACGACGACGCGAACACTCATCTGCGGCAGGCCCGTTTGCTGGCGAGCCGCACCGGCTCAGTGCGGCAGCGCCGCCGCGTCGACATGCTCAGCGCGCTGCTGTAGCTCCCTGCTTGCCGCGGCTAGCCAGGATGTGGAGGAGCGCCACGAGAGTGCCTGAGCCCATCAGCTCACCACGAGCCATCAGCCCTGGAATGTCAGCCAGAGGAACCCACTCGATGTGCCCTGCTTCCTCCAAGTCGGTTGGCGAGCCGACTTGTTCGGCCCCATGGCCCACGAAGATCTCGTGAGGCGAGTCGACCATGCCGACCATGGGCTGAAACGTGACGACGTGCTCTACGGACTTCGGCCGCCAACCCGTCTCTTCCACGACTTCCCGGAGCGCCGTTTGTGAGGGTTCTTCCCCCTCATCCACGATGCCGCCGGGCAGCTCCCAGCCCCATTGCTGAGGCACGAAGCGGTAACGCCACATCATCAGTACGCGGTCTTGGTCGTCCAGAACCGCCGTGATGGCCACATGGTGGAGCTTCACCACATGATGCTCGAAGCGTTCCACACCGGGCGGCTCCACGTCCCAGAGCTGGAGCTTGACCCAGCGGTTGTCGTAGAGATCCCGCTCCCCGTGGATGCGCCACGGCTCCAGCCCCTCGGGCGTCGCGACGCTCACGGCACCGGGCACGCGATACGAACTCCGGCCCCGGACTTCCAAGGCGCCTTCGGCCAGGAGTCGGGCCAGCACCTGCCGTAGCGCCGTCCGGCCGATGCCAAGTTCCTCTGAGAGCGTCCTCTCCGAGGGCATCTTGTCGCCGGGGGCGTACTCGCCAGAGGCGAGCCGTGCACGAATCGTCTCGTAGACCTTGGCTGTCTTCGGCCCCATCCGCGGCGCACTCTCCATTCTGAGGTGGTGCGTACCAGCGTAGCGGGGGAGCGACGCAGTGCCTTCGGCCGTACCTATGGGAACCCCCTGAGGTTTTCAAGATCAGAACGAAACGTGGACGGGAATGCCCCATGCAACGTCCGCCACGCCCAAAGCGGCTGGTCAGAGCCGTCGGGCACGTGTGATCTTGGGTGGACTGTAGATGGCCGGTGTTGCCGGGGGATGGGGCTGGATCAAGGAAAGCGTGCCGCGTGGCAGCAACGTGTACCAACGCACGCCGCAGCCTGACCGGCGCAGATTGCAACGCCCCCGATCAGCAATCTCCCTGCACGTCATTCGGGAGGAAGCAGTCGAGGGGCGAGTGGGGCCCCCGGGTCGTGGGGTCGTGGGTGATGAAGACGCACAGGCGGCAGGGGCACCCCTGAACGCGGGGTGCCCCTGCCGTCTAAGCGCTGAGATTTGCTCAGCCGCCGTCCTCTTCCTTGCGACGCTTACGGTCGCGCTCGTACCTCTTGATGGCTTCCGGTGCGCCCTCCGTCGGCCAGGGCTTCCAGCCGCGCAGTTCATAGGTCACCGTCGTGATGCCGTTCTCCTTGGTCCGGTGGGAAACGATGTCCCACCCAAGGACGAAGCGCAGCTCCCGCAGACGCTTCTTGGGATCTCCCTTGTGTGTGTCCCGCGCCACGATCTGGATTAGCTCCGCAGGGGTGAACTCCCCCTTGTCGGCGAACGCCTTAAGCAATTCCCCAATCCGCTCCCAGGGGTTCGGCCGGTGTATCGCATGAGCCAGGGCGTCACCGTAGGGGTTCAGACTTGCGAAGAACGCCTTCTTCCCGTGATTGTGCGCCTGGCAGAGCGGCTCCAAGTTGTCCAGCTCCGTCTTGCCCCCCCAGGACCGCGGGACGATGTGGTCGATTTGGAGCCTGGCATCCTTCGGTCCCGCACCGCACATCGCACAGAAGCGGCCCTTGACCGTGAAGACTTCGGCCTGAAGCTTGGAGTCAATCTTCACGTTGTCACCGACGGGCGTCTCGCTCCAGCCTGCGAGCTTGTAGACCCACTTCCCATCTCCCTCACGGCGGTAGGAATCGACCTTGAAATGGTCGCGCACCTCACGGAGACGACGCTGGGTGTGCACGTTGCCCTTGCCGAACACCGCCCGGGACCGCTCGATCCACTCGTCCATGGTCGGCGGGTCTTCGCGGCGCCGCAGCAGGAATCGGCATGCCTCTGCCGTTTCGCGGCTCGTGAAGAGGGAGCCGATCTCGGCACTGTCCCACTCCGGCAGCGGGCGCTCGGCCGCCTCGTTCATGTCTGTCATCACGGGTCCCCTCCTGGCCGCCACCCCCTGTGGCGGTGATCAGCAACATAAGGGGCGGCATGCCCGTCTGGCAACCAGAATAGCCATGCCGCATGCGCTTCGATGGGGGCCGACATGGCCGTTGACCTGCACATTTACGTAACTTACGCCGCCGGAAAATTTCCCTGAAGCGATGTTTCCGGCGGCGAGATATGGGTGTCGGGTGGGCGTGACGCCGGTGAGCGGCAGTAGACCTGGTGGCCGCGCGGGTTGTGCGGTGCTCGGACCAGGGCCATACGGGAGGTCAGATGAGGCGACCGACTGTTGACGGCCCTGAACGTCTATGCGGGATGCGAGATCAACGCGCAGGTCGGCGCGGCCTTTGCGAAGGCCAGGCAGGCGTTGATCGTGAACGGGACGAAGGGGTGGTGGTCTCAACCGCGGTCTCTATCGCCGCCCCTTCCGGGGCGGTCCGCCAATGTCCGACGGAGCACGGACGCTCCTCCGATCAGGGACGCGATCCCCACGGTGGACGCCCGTGGACGTCCCCGAACCTCGATCGGACAACTCGTAATGCGTAGGTCTCGGGTTCGAATCCCGAAGGCGGCTCCACTGGAACCCCAGGTCACTTACTTCGTGGCCTGGGGTTTTGTGCGTCAGCTGTGTGCCTGCGGACCCGGTCGTCGTGTTCGGTGCGGGCCGCTCATGCGGGGCGTCACCTGGACCACTGCTGGGACGCCTTGCCCTGTTGGCAGGTGGCGGCGGCCACTCCGCCGCCGTAGGCCAGGTCCAGGCAGCCGCCGTTCGAGGTGCTCTTCAGGGTGCCGTTCGCGCCCCAGCGCCAGAGGCGGGCGGAGCCCTGGGTGCAGTCGCCGACGAAGACGGCCTGTCCGAGCATGTTGGCCACCAGGCAGGAGCCCGACTCCTTGTTGACCACCTTGAAGCTGTTGTTCTCCGCGCTCACCGTCTTCCACGTGGCGCTGGGGTCGCCGCACGCGCCGTCGTCCGCGGCGCCGTAGACCTGGGTCAGGCAGGCGTTGTTGTCGGCGTTCTTCAGGCGGAAGGGGCCTGAGGCGGGGCTGGTCGGTGTGTCGCTGCCTCCATCGTCGTCGTTGCCGTTGCCGCCGTTCCCGCCGTTGTCGGTGTCGGGGGAGTCGGCGTCAGGGTCCGAGCGCGGAGGGCTTCCCTTGTCGTCGTTCTCGGGCGGGGTCTTGCGGCCCGGGGCCGAGTCGCCGGGCAGTGCTTCGCCTTCTTCCGTGTTGTCGTTCGGCGAACCGTCCTTGTCGTTTTTCTTCTCTTTCTCACCCTTGGCCCTGTCGCCGTCTTTTCGGTCCCGGTCCTTCTGCTTCCGCTTCTGCGAAGGGTTCTCCGAGGTCTCCTGGCCGTTCGGGGGAGCCGTTGCCGTCGTGGAGGGGGTCGAGCCCGCCGCGCGGTCCGGGGAGCTGACGTACGGGAGGTTCTGGATGGCCAGGGTCGTGCCCGTGGCGATCACCACCGGGACCACGGCCATCAGGACGCGGGTGCGGCGGCGTCGCTCCGGGCGGGGCGGCGCAGCGGCGGCGGCGTCGGGGGCGGTTTCTTCGAGGGGGCGCTCCGGCGGCCTCGGAGGGGTCCTCGCCGCGAAGGCCGCGCGGCCCGCCAGGCGGTCCGTGACCGGGGCCGGCCAGGCGGGCGGGGCGGTGGGGCCGTGCTGTGCGGCCAGGTCGAGCAGTTCCGCCGCCGTCGGACGGCCCTCGGGGTCCTTGTCCAGGCAGGTGTCGACGATCCCGGCGAGACGCGGGTCCAGGGCGCGCAGCGGGCCCAGATCGGGGGTGTCGTGGACGATGCGGTACAGCGGGCTGCCGTCGGCGCCGTCCTTGAACGGCCAGCGGCCGCTCGCCGCGTAGGCGACCAGCAGGCCCAGCGTGAAGATGTCGGAGGCGCTGGTCAACCGGCGCTTTCCCGAGGCCTGTTCGGGCGACATGTACGCCGGGGTGCCGACGATCAGGCCGGTCTGGGTCAGCTGGCTCTGCTCGGCGGCGCGGGCGATGCCGAAGTCGATGAGTGTGACGCCGTCGAGGGTCAGCATGACGTTCGACGGCTTGAGGTCGCGGTGCACCATGTCGAGCGCGTGGACCGACCGCAGGCCCGCGGCCACCTCCCGCAGGAGCCGCCACAGGGCGTCGGCCGGCAGCGGCCCGCCGTGCGGTTCGACGGCCTCCGCGAGGGTGATCCCGGGGACGTACGCGGTGGCGAACCACGGTGGTTCGGCGGTGCGGTCGCTCGCGAGGAGCGGTGCGGTGGCCTCGGCCGGCAGGCGCGCGAGGTTGTCCATCTCCTGCCCGAAGCGGCGCAGGAACCCCTCGTCCTCGGCGACGACGGACGCCAGCATCTGCTTGACGGCGGCGTACCGCCCGTCGACGACGCCGAGATACACCCGTCCCATGCCGCCGACCCCGAGCCGCCCCACCAGCGGGATCGAACCGATTTGCCGTGGATCCCGTTCGCGCAACGGCTCCGCGCCGCTGCCCGTGAGGTCGAACCCGTCCTGTCCGCCTGCCCCGTCCACCGTCTCCCCGTTCACCGGCCGTCGGCCGGACCCGTGCCGTTCCCGTGCGCACCCCCGTCCGCACGGACGGACACCGGCCCGGGCCGACCGGGCACCAGTGTGGACCATCGATCCTCCTGGTTGGAAGATCTTTCTAGAAAACTGTTCCACTTCCCGTCCGCCCAGCCGGGGAGCGGAGGCACTCGCTCCGGCCTGGTGGAAGGGGGTCTACGCTGGTGGGCACCATGAGCCCCAAGCAACGACGTGGCGCGGAGACCGCCGAGCGCCTGCTGGACGCCGCCCTTCAGGTCTACGCCGACCACGGGGAGCAGGGCGTCACCGTCAGCGCCCTCACCAAGGCCAGCGGTGTCAGTCTCGGCAGTCTCTACCACCACTTCGGCAGCGTCGACGGCCTGATGAACGCCCTGCTGCTGCGCTGGCTCGAACGTCTCCTCGGCGAACTGGCCGCGGGCGTCGCGCGGTCCCGCACGGCACGTGGCGGTGTCCGCGCGCTCGTACGGACCTACCTGGAGTTCATCCAGGAGCACCCGGACGCCTCCCGGCTCCTGCACTCCTCCTATGCCGACCGGGTCGGCATGGCCCACGCCAGGCAGCTTCGCGACGCCCAGGAGGCCAGGCTGTCGCCGCTGGCCGACTGGGTGCGCCGGCACACGGAGTCGGGGGAGATCGCCCCGCTGGACGTACCCATGGTCGAGGCGCTCGTCATGGGGCCGATCGTCGCGACCGCGCGCCGCCGGCTCTCCGGCCTGGACGACGTCGACCTCGGCCGGGCCGCGCGCGTCCTGCCGGAGCGGATCTGGCGGTCCCTCACGCCCTGAGGCGAGGGCATGGACTTCTGCGGGGCTGCATGAGACGTGCCGCTGCCGGGGACCTCTTCGTCCATGGTGGAAAAGGACGAGCGGGCCGAGCGGGCCGAGCGGATCGAGACGGCCGAGCGGATCGAGACGGCCGACGAAGTCGCCGCCCGGTACGGGCTGCGGCCCCTGCCGGTGGAGGGCGGACGGTTCCGCCGGACCTGGGCGGGACCGCCCGACGCCGAGGGCCGCCCCGCGGGCACAGCGATCCTCGTGCTCCTGACCACCGCCCCCGGGGATTTCTCCGCCCTGCACCGCCTGCCCACCGACGAGATCTGGCACTTCTACGAGGGTGATGCCCTGGAACTGCTGCTTCTGGCACCCGACGGCACGGACCGCCTCGCCGTGCTGGGGCGGGCCGGGTCCGTACAGCTCGTCGTCCCCGCGGGGACCTGGATGGGGGCGCGGGTGGCGCCCGCCCCCGCCCCCGCCGACGGCCGGCGGCGGTACGGGTGGTCACTGTTCGGGACGACGATGGCGCCCGGGTTCCTGCCCCAGGATTACGAAGGCGGGGACCCGGAAGCGCTGGCCGCGCGGTATCCGGGGCGGGCGCGGCTCATCCGGGAGCTGTGCCGGCCGGGGGAGCCGGTGCGGATGGGGCAGGACGGGAACGAGGGAGCCTTCCATGCGTGACGAGGCCGTTCGAGGGGAGGCCGTTCGAGGAAAGGCCGTTCGAGGGGAGGCCGTTCGAGGGGAGGGGGAGCGTGAGCGTGGGGCGAGTCTGCCGCGGCTGGACGGGCGCGTCGCTCTTGTCACCGGGGCCAGCGGAGGCGTCGGCGCCGGGATCGCCCGGCGGTTCGCGCAGGCCGGGGCCGCGGTCGTGGTGCACTACCGGCGGGGCGAGGCGCGGGCCCGGGAACTGGTCGGGCGGATCGAGGCGGCGGGCGGTGCCGCGGTCGCCCTGTCGGCGGACCTGACCCGGGAGGAGGAGTGCCACCGCCTCGTCGAAGCCGCGTACGCCTGGCGGGGTCGCCTGGACGCCCTGGTCAACAACGCCGGCGTCCAGCCCCTGCGGGACCTCGCCGACATGACGGCCGCGGAGTGGCGAGGGCTCTCCGAGGCCAATGTGACCAGCGCCTTCTGCTGTACCCAGGCCGCCGCGGACCTGATGGCCCGGCAGGACGGCGGCGGCACGGTCACGCACATCGCGTCCATCGAGGGCTCGCACCCCGCCCCCGGCCACGCGCACTACAGCGCGTCCAAGGCGGCCCTGATCATGTTCGCCCGCTCGGCGGCCCTGGAGTACGGGCCGCGCGGCATCCGCGTCAACAGCGTCTCGCCCGGCCTCATCGACCGGCCGGGCCTCGCCGAGGAGTGGCCGCAGGGCGTGGAGCGGTGGGGCCGGGCGGCGCCGCTCGGGCGGCTCGGACGGCCCGAGGACATCGGCGACGCCTGCGTGTTCCTCGCCTCGGACGCCGCGTCATGGATCACGGGTACGGACCTGGTGGTGGACGGCGGGGTGGGGGCGCGGCCCACCTGGTAGATCCCTACGACCGGTACGACCGGTGACGGGGGCCACAAAGTGGGCGCGGGAACTCCCGGTCCGACCGCGCCCGGCCGAGGAGAGAAATTCACCAGTTCACGGGCGCGGGCGTGGGCGTGGCGCGGGCGTCGGGAGGCGGTTCAGCCAGGTGCGGGCCGCGGTGTTGAACTCGGTGGGGCGTTCCAGGTTCGGCAGGTGTGCGGCGCCCTCGACGACGCACAGCGCGGAGTCGGGGAGCGCGGCATGCATGGCCTCGGCGTCGGAGACCGGCGTGTACGTGTCGTCGCGGCCCACCACCACGAGGGTCGGCACGGCGACGCGGGTCAGCATCGCGCGGTAGTCGGGGCGTTCGGCCCGGCCGCGCAGGGCGGCGGCGGCTCCCTCGGGCGGTGCGGCCAGCATCATGCGGTGGACGTACGCGGACGCCTCCGTGTTGTACGGGGCCACCATCTTGTCCCGCACCTCGTCCGCGTATCCCCGCATGCCCTCGCTGAGGAGCCGGTCCGCCTGGGCGTTGCGGGCGGCCTTGCCCTCCGGGGTCTCGGCCGCGGGGAAGGTGTCGGCGAGGAGGAGGCCCGTGAGGCGCTCCGGGAACAGGCGATGGCACTCCATGACGAGCTGCCCGCCCATCGAGAGGCCGCCGAGCGCGAA
The DNA here is from genome assembly GCF_016905445.1 of Streptomyces sp. G44. Classification (GTDB taxonomy): domain Bacteria; phylum Actinomycetota; class Actinomycetes; order Streptomycetales; family Streptomycetaceae; genus Streptomyces. Next base: position 2,978 of record NZ_JAFEXF010000036.1, on the reverse strand, counting down.
CTCCCGTACGCCCAGGTGGTCCAGGAGCGCGGCGACGTCCGCGGCGAAGGTGGCGAAGTCCGTGGTGCCGGGGACGACGGTGGAGTCGCCGTAGCCGCGGAGGTCCGGGGTGACGACGCGGTGCGTCCCGGCGAACGCCTCCCGCTGCGGGGCCCACATGGAGCGGTCGAAGGGGTGGCCGTGGAGGAGGACGAGGACGGGGCGGTGCGCGGCGGAGGGACCGGACCCGCCGTCGCCCGTGTCGTCGTAACCGATGGTGACGCCGTTGAGCTGTGCGGTTGCCATGAGGGGAGGCTAGGGCGCGCCAACTGCCCGGTGCAATAAGCTCTTTGCTCTCGGTGCAATGCCGGTGTCGGTGTCCATGGCGGAGCGACGGGTGGGTGGGTGCGCGTGGCGGACGTGCGGAAGCGGAAGCGGCGAGACTTCCGGGAGGTGGCCGACGAGGTGGCCCGGGAGATCGAGGCGGGGACGCTGCGGGGCGGCGAGCGGCTGCCGACGCAGCGGGCCTTCGCGCGACGGCGGGGCATCGCCAACTCCACGGCCATCCGCGTGTACGGGGAGCTGGCGCGGCGGGGCCTGGTCGTGGGGGAGGTGGGGCGCGGCACGTTCGTCAGGGCCGGGGCGCCGCATCCCGGCGGGGCGGCGCTGACGGAGGGGACGCCGCCCCGGCCGCCGGCCTTCGGGCCGCCGGGCCCCCGGGCGTCGGACGCCGGTCAGGGGGCGGCCGTGGTCAACCTCGAACTCAACTACCCCGTGGTCGCGGGGCAGGCCGCGCTCATGGCCCGCGCCCTCGGGCCCCTCACCCGGGCCGATGTGCTCCTGGAGGCCACCCGGCCCGCCGCGCCGGACGGCACGGCCGAGGCGCGCGAGGCCGCCGCCGCGGTGCTCGCGCGCAGCGGATGGCGTCCGGACGCGGGGCAGGTGCTCTTCGCCGGGAACGGCCGGCAGGCCATCGCCGCCGCCCTCTCCTCGCTCGTCCGTCCCGGGGGCCGCGTGGGCGTCGAGGAAGTCACGTACCCACTGGTGAGAGCCATCGCCGAGCAGCTCGGCGTGCGGCTCGTGCCCATCGCCGTCGACGAGCAGGGCATGCTGCCCGACGCGCTCGCCGCCGCGCACCGGAGCGCCTCCCTCGCCGCCGTCTACGTACAGCCGACGCTGCACAATCCGCTGTCGGTGACGGCGGGCGCGGAGCGGCGCACTCAACTGGCTGCCGTCGTACGGGACATGGGGTGCCGTGTCGTCGAAGACGGTACGTGGGGCTTCCTCGCGGAGGACGCGCCCGCGCCGCTCGCCGCGCTGCTGCCCGAGCGGGTCGTCTTCGTCGACAGCCTGTCCAAGCGGGTCGCCCCCGGCCTCACCCTCGGCATGCTCGCCGCCCCGCCCGGCCACCTGGACGCCCTCGCGCGCGGCCTGCGGTCCGGGGGCTGGACGGCGGGGGGCTTCGCCCTGGAGGCGGCCGTGCGGTGGGTCGGCGACGGAACCGTGGAGACGCTGGTCGCCGCCAAGCGGGCCGACGTGCGGGTGCGGCACGAGATCGTGCGGGAGCGGTTGATCGGGGCGGGAGCAGGGGCGGGGGCGGGGGCGGGGGCAGGGCCGGGGGTGAAGGGGAAGTTCCGTACCGATCCGCGCTCGTACTACTGCTGGTGGGAGCTGCCGCCGCCCTGGCGTGCGGAGACGTTCGTGGCGGCGGCAGCAGCGCGCGGCATCGCCGTGACACCCGGCCCGGCCTTCGCGGCCGATGGGCGGCGCGCGGCACACGCGGTACGGATCGGGCTCGCGTCGCCGCCGACGGAGGTTCTCGCGTGGGCGCTGGACACGCTCGCCGATGTCGCGGTGGAGCGGGCCGGGTAGGCGTCGAAGGCGGTGCGGGGCGGGGCGGGGCGGGGGAGCGGGACCGGTAAGAGGAAGCGGGGCCGGTGCGGGGAAGCGGGGCCGGTGCCAGGAGGTGGGGCCGGTGCGGGGAAAGCGTGGAGGCCACTTGTCAGCATCCTGTCAGGCAGGCGTCCGGATGCGGTTTCCCTCGTCTGAACGCGGCGGGGCGTGCCTATCCTCAACGCCATGTGCGCTTCTGTCCTGGTCGCGGAGGACGACGAGAAACAGGCCGAGCTGGTCCGCCGCTATCTGGAGCGCGAGGGCCACGCGGTCGCCGTCGTCCATGACGGGTCCGCCGCCCTCCGCGAGGTCCGGCGCAGGCCCCCGGATCTGCTGATCCTCGACGTGATGATGCCGGGGACCGACGGCCTGGAGGTCACACGCCTGCTGCGGGACGGGGGCGGGTCCCCGGAGCTCGTCCGGCTGCCGATCCTCATGCTGACGGCGCGCTCCACCGAGGACGATCTCCTCGCGGGCCTCGACCTGGGCGCCGACGACTACCTCACCAAGCCGTACAGCCCCCGGGAGCTCATGGCCCGCGTACGGACGTTGCTGCGGCGCGCGTGCGGCATCCACGCGCCGCTGCCGGACGCGGACCGGCGGGTCCTGCGTGTGGGCGGTCTCGTCGTCGACCCGGTGCGGCACGAGGTGACGGTCGACGGGCGGCAGGTCGACTGCACGCCGGGCGAGTTCGACCTGCTGACGGCTTTCGCGGAGGAGCCGGGCCGGGTCTATACCCGGCCGCAGCTTCTTGACCGGATCCATGGCTCGTCGGGCTACATATCGGTGCGGACGGTGGACGTGCACGTGCTCAACCTGCGCAAGAAGATCGAGACGGACCCGCGGCGGCCGGGGCGTCTGGTGACGGTTTTTGGGGTGGGGTACAAGCTGACGGGTGGGGTGGGGGGCGGGGTGATGGCTGGGGCGGGAGTTGCGGCCGGGGGTGGGGCTGGGGGCGCAGCTGGGGCTGGGGGTGGGGGGGCGGGGCCGCGGCTTTTTTGTCGGGGTCGGGGCCGGTGGCGGGCGCGCCCGCCTCGGCCTCCTTGTCACCGCCGTTGGGCGGGAGGGGGGCGGGGCTCTTGAGGCGCGGCAGATCGGTGTAGTAG
>NZ_JAFEXF010000369.1 GCF_016905445.1 Streptomyces sp. G44 | reverse complement strand
GCGCACCCGCGGGGCGCCCGCCCGCGGCCCCCGCCCGCCGGGCGCGCGCCCCCCCCGCGGCGCCCGCGGCCGGGGGGGGGGGGGGCGCCCCCCCCCCCCGCCCCTCCCGCGGCCCCCGCGCCCGCCCCCGCGCCGCTCCCGCCCGGCGCCCCCCCCCCCGCCCCCGCCTCGCCCCCCTCGTCGGCGTGCCCCCGGCCCAGGCCCACGCTCCCGAGGCCCTGCTCCCGGCACTCTCCACGCGCCTTCGCACCCCCGCCCAAGACCTCCACCCCCTCCTCTACGGCCCGCCCCCGGGCAACGACGCAGCGCTCATCGCCCTGGCCGATCGACTCGACGCCCTCGAAAGTGAGGTACGCCACTCATGATGGACCCGACCACTGACAACGGGCCCGCCGGAGACCCCGGGCCCAACGGAGACAAGGGGTCCGACCGGGACTCCCGCGACGCCCGCGCTTCCCTCGAAGCCCTGCGCGCCGAGATCTCCAAGGCCGTGGTCGGCCAGGACCCCGCCGTCACCGGCCTCGTCGTCGCCCTCCTCTGCCGCGGCCACGTCCTGCTGGAAGGCGTCCCCGGCGTGGCCAAGACGCTCCTCATCCGCGCTCTCGCCGCGAGCCTCGAACTCGACACCAAACGCGTCCAGTTCACCCCCGACCTCATGCCGAGCGATGTCACGGGTTCCCTCGTCTACGACGCCCGCACCACGGAGTTCTCCTTCCAGCCCGGCCCGGTCTTCACGAACCTCCTCCTCGCCGACGAGATCAACCGCACGCCGCCCAAGACCCAGTCCTCCCTCCTCGAAGCGATGGAAGAACGCCAGGTCACGGTCGACGGCACCCCGCGCCCGCTCCCCGAGCCCTTCCTCGTCGCCGCCACCCAGAACCCCGTCGAGTACGAGGGCACCTACCCTCTCCCCGAAGCTCAACTGGACCGCTTCCTTCTCAAACTGACGGTCCCTCTCCCCTCCCGCCAGGATGAGATCGATGTCCTCACCCGCCACGCCGACGGCTTTGACCCGCGCGACCTGCGCGCCGCCGGCGTACGCCCCGTGGCGGGCCCCGCAGACCTCGAAGCCGCCCGCGCCGCCGTAGCGAAGACCTCCATCTCCCCCGAGATCACCGCCTACGTCGTCGACGTGTGCCGCGCGACCCGCGACTCGCCCTCCCTCACCCTGGGCGTCTCCCCCCGAGGCGCCACCGCGCTCCTCTCCACGGCACGCGCCTGGGCCTGGCTCACCGGCCGCGACTACGTCATCCCGGACGACGTCAAAGCCCTGGCCCCGCCCACCCTCCGCCACCGCGTCCAGCTCCGCCCGGAGGCCGAGATGGAAGGCGTGACCGCGGACTCCGTGATCAACGCGATCCTCGCCCAGGTCCCGGTCCCCCGCTGATGGCTCTGACCGGACGCGCCGCCCTCCTGGCCGCCCTTGGCACCCTCCCCGTGGGCCTCTGGGATCCCAGCTGGACCGGCATCCTCGCCGTCAACACCCCCCTGGCCCTGGCCTGCGCCTGCGACTTCGCTCTGGCCGCACCGGTACGCCGCCTCGGCCTCACCCGCTCCGGCGACACTTCCGTACGCCTCGGAGAAGCCGCCGACGTCGACCTCACCGTCACCAACCCGTCCGGCCGCCCCCTGCGCGCCGACCTCCGCGACGCCTGGCCGCCCAGCAGCTGGCAGCCGGGAACCGAGACGGCCGCCTCCCGCCACCACCTGACGGTCCCGGCGGGCGAACGTCGCCGCCTCACGACGCGTCTGCGTCCCACCCGCCGCGGCGACCGCGACGCGGACCGCGTGACCATCCGTTCGTACGGCCCGCTGCGCCTCTTCGCCCGCCAGGGAACCCACAGAGTCCCCTGGACGGTACGAGTCCTGCCGCCCTTCGCCAGCCGAAAGCATCTCCCCGCCAAACTGGCCCGTCTGCGCGAACTCGACGGCCGCACCACCGTCCTGACGCGCGGCCAGGGCACCGAGTTCGACAGCCTCCGCGACTATGTCCCCGGCGACGACACGCGCTCCATCGACTGGCGGGCCACGGCCCGCCGCTCCACGGTCGCGATCCGCACCTGGCGCCCGGAACGCGACCGGCACATCCTCTTGGTCCTCGACACCGGCCGCACCTCGGCCGGCCGAGTCGGCGACGCCCCGCGTCTCGACGCCTCCATGGACGCTGCCCTGCTCCTCGGCGCCCTGGCTTCCCGGGCGGGCGACCGCGTGGACCTCCTGGCGTACGACCGTCGGGTACGAGCCCTGGTCCAAGGCCGATCAGCAGGTGACGTGCTGCCCTCCCTGGTCAACGCCCTGGCACCCCTGGAACCCGAGCTCATCGAGACCGACGCACGGGGCCTCACAGCGACGGCCCTGCGTACAGCACCGCGCAGATCCCTGATCGTGTTGCTCACCAGCCTCGACAGGGCCCCGGTCGAAGAAGGCCTGCTTCCGGTGCTTCCCCGACTCACCGAACGCCACCAGGTCCTGGTCGCATCGGTGGCCGACCCGTACATCGAAGAAATGGCGACGGGCCGCGGCACAGTGGAATCGGTATACGACGCGGCAGCAGCGGCACAGTCCCAGTCGGAACGCCACCACACGGCGGAACAGCTCACCCGCCGCGGCGTCACAGTCGTGGACGCACCCCCCAACGCCCTGGCCCCGGCCCTGGCCGACGCCTACCTCTCCCTCAAAGCGGCCGGCCGCCTCTGAGGCAATGTGACAGGAACGCAAAAAAGCCTCAGGCCCCGGACGATGTCCGGGGCCTGAGGCTTTATCAAAATTAGTTCGGCGGCGTCCTACTCTCCCACAGGGTCCCCCCTGCAGTACCATCGGCGCTGTGAGGCTTAGC
>NZ_JAFEXF010000368.1 GCF_016905445.1 Streptomyces sp. G44 | reverse complement strand
GGATGTCGGTGAGCTCCTCCTTGTCCAGTGCCGCGAGCCACCAGCGGAGCGCTCCGGCCCGGCGGCCGTGCCAGGCGGCGCAGGCGAGGACGACCCCGAGGACCGGCACGGCGACGCCGGGGTTGCCGAGGTCGGCGAGGAACTCCGCGGCACGGTCCGGGAAGGGGCCCGCGGCGGTGGCCCGCCCCGCGCGCTCGTCGGCGCGGCGCAGCGGACCGTCGGCGACGACCTGCCAGGTGAGGAGCGCGAACAGGAGCGCGCACAGGCAGAGCGGGAGGAACAGAGGCGGCCGCCTCGGAACAGGGGGGGTGGTTCCGAGGCGGCCGAAGGGACCGGGTCGCCGCGCGCCCCGGGGGGTTTGGGGCGGGCGGCCATCCGATCGGTGAGGAGTTCCGGAGCCGGAAGCTCCGGGTGCGTGCGCGAAGGCACGACCAGGACGGGGCTGGGGAGGCTCCGGCCTGGTGTCGCCCACAGTCCCCTGTGGGCGGGGTGTCTCTCTCATCTGCGAAAACCGTACGGCACGGCGGTGGCGGGCCGACAGGCACATCGGCAACCTGTCATGGGGCCCGCACACCTTCTTCACATGCCCCCACGGTCACCGCACGGGGCGCCGGCGGGCTCAGACGCCCGCGAAGGCGCCCTCGATGATGTCCAGGCCCTCGTTCAGCAGGTCGTCGCCGATGACCAGCGGCGGCAGGAAGCGCAGGACGTTGCCGTACGTGCCGCAGGTCAGGACCAGCAGGCCCTCCGCGTGGCAGGCCTTGGCCAGGGCCGCGGTGGCCTCCGGGTTCGGCTCCTTGGTCGTACGGTCCTTGACCAGCTCGATGGCGATCATCGCGCCGCGGCCACGGATGTCGCCGATGATGTCGAACTTCTCGGCCATGGCGCCCAGGCGGGCCTTCATCGTGGACTCGATCTCCTTCGCCTTGGCGTTGAGGTCGAGCTCCTTCATCGTCTCGATGGAGCCGAGCGCACCGGCGCAGGCCACCGGGTTGCCGCCGTAGGTGCCGCCGAGGCCGCCCGCGTGCGCGGCGTCCATGATCTCGGCGCGGCCCGTGACGGCGGCGAGCGGCAGGCCGCCCGCGATGCCCTTGGCGGTGGTGATCAGGTCGGGGACGATGCCCTCGTCCTCACAGGCGAACCACTGGCCGGTGCGGCAGAAGCCGGACTGGATCTCGTCGGCCACGAAGACGATGCCGTTGTCGTTGGCGAACTTCACGATCTCGGGCAGGAAGCCCTTCGCGGGCTCGATGAAGCCGCCCTCGCCGAGCACCGGCTCGATGATGATCGCGGCGACGTTCTCCGCGCCGACCTGCTTGGTGATCTGGTCGATGGCCTGCTTGGCGGCCTCCGGACCGGCGTTCTCGGCACCGGTCGGCCAGCGGTAGCCGTAGGCGACCGGAACGCGGTAGACCTCGGGGGCGAACGGACCGAAGCCGTGCTTGTACGGCATGTTCTTGGCGGTCAGCGCCATCGTGAGGTTCGTGCGGCCGTGGTAGCCGTGGTCGAAGACGACGACGGCCTGGCGCTTGGTGTAAGCACGGGCGATCTTGACGGCGTTCTCGACGGCCTCGGCGCCGGAGTTGAACAGCGCCGACTTCTTCTCGTGGTCGCCCGGCGTCAGCTCGGCGAGCGCCTCGGCGACGGCCACGTAACCCTCGTACGGCGTGACCATGAAGCAGGTGTGCGTGAAGTCCTGGAGCTGGGCGGAGGCCCGGCGCACCACGGCCTCGGCGGAGGCGCCGACCGACGTCACGGCGATGCCGGAACCGAAGTCGATCAGACGGTTGCCGTCGACGTCCTCGATGATGCCGCCGCCCGCGCGCGCGGTGAAGACGGGCAGCACGGAGCCCACGCCACCGGCCACCACGGCGGTGCGGCGGGCCTGCAGCTCCTGCGACTTCGGGCCGGGGATGGCGGTGACGAGGCGGCGCTCCTGCGGAACTGCGCTCATGGGGGACTCCTGGGGGTGGGGTCTTGGGTGGTTCGGTGACCGCGGGACGCCGGCCGGCCACGAGGAGCGTCCGGGACGCCGTCTTCCGGGCGTATCTCTGCTTTCTTCGCAGGTTAGGGGTGGGGCGGGGGCGCGGGCATGCTCCACGGGGGAGTTGTTCGGCGCCGCGGTTGTCCGTGATGGACATAGCCGGGCCCCGCGGCCGGCCAGGGGCCCCGCCCTCGACCGGAACCGAGAGGCACGGGGCGGGAGCGCTGCCTAGCCTGACCGCCATGGACCTCACCATTCACACCACGGCCCTCCCGCACGACGACCCGGACGCCTCCCTGGCCTTCTACCGCGACACCCTCGGCATGGAAGTCCGCGGCGACGTGGGGGAGGGCAGGATGCGCTGGATCACCGTCGGCCCCGCCGGGCAGCCCGGCACGTCCATCCTGCTGGCGCCGCCCGCCGCCGACCCGGGCGTCACCGACGACGAGCGGCGCACCATCGCCGAGATGATGGCCAAGGGCACCTACGGCTGGATCCTGCTGGCCACCCATGACCTCGACGCCACCTTCGAGAAGGTCCGGGCGGGCGGCGCCGAAGTCGCCCAGGAGCCGACCGAGCAGCCGTACGGCATCCGCGACTGCGCCTTCCGCGATCCCGCGGGCAACCTGGTCCGCGTCCAGGAACTCCGCTGAGCCGGGTCGCGACCGGCGTGCGGGACGTGGGCGCGTACCCGGTGAACTCCCCTTGCCATGGCACTAGATTGGCCCGCGGACCAGGAGAGCGGCAGGCCAGGGGGCAAGAAGCATGGATTCCGACGGTACGCAGGACGTGCACGGCACGCATGTGACTCCCGTGCCGCGCCGGCCGGACGGCCCCCCGGCCCCGGGCGCCCCCCCCCCCC
>NZ_JAFEXF010000367.1 GCF_016905445.1 Streptomyces sp. G44 | reverse complement strand
GGGGCGGCCCGCCCGGCGGTCCCGGAGTCCCGGGCCAGGGCGGACCCGGCGGCGGTGGCTACCGCGGCTGGGGTGCCTGGCAGGGTCCGCCGCCCGCCGCCAAGCCCGGCGTCATCCCGCTGCGCCCGCTCGGCGTCGGCGAGATCCTCGACGGCGCGGTGTCGACGATGCGCGCGCACTGGCGCACGGTGCTCGGCATCTCCCTGACCGTGGCCGTGCTCACCGAGATCGTCGTCGTCCTCCTGCAAGGCCTCGTCCTGAACGAGTCCGTGGACACCGACGCCCTCGAAGACCCGAGCGCCACCGTGGGCGAGCTGACCCGCGCCATGGGCGACACCCTGCTGAACTCCGGAGTGGTCTTCGTGATCACCCTGCTCGGCACGATCGTCGCCACGGCGCTGCTCACGATGGTCACCAGCCGCGCGGTGCTCGGCAAGCCGGTGACCATCGCCGAGGCCTGGCGGGACTCCCGCCCCCGGCTGGCGAAACTGTTCGGCCTGACCCTGCTCATCCCGCTCGTGGGCGCCGCGGTCATCGCCGTCGGCATCCTGCCCGGCGTCCTGGTCGCGGTGGCGGGCGCCTCCGACGCCGGCGCGAGCCTCGCCGTGCTCGGCGGCCTCGCCGCGGGCGTCGCCGCCATCTGGATCATGATCTGCTTCTCGCTCGCCTCCCCTGCGCTCATGCTGGAGAAGCAGGGCGTCAAGAAGTCCCTGACCCGCTCCGCCAAGCTGGTCCGCGGCTCCTGGTGGCGCGTCTTCGGCATCCAGCTGCTCGCCGCGATCATCGCGAACGTCGTGGCGTCGATCATCGTCATCCCGTTCACCTTCCTCGCCGGCGCGCTCAGCGGCGAGGGAGTGAGCGGCTTCCTCAACGGCACCGGGGAACTGGGCTGGACGTTCCTGATCGTCAGCGGCGTCGGGTCCGTGATCGGCTCCTTGCTGACGTTCCCGATCACGGCCGGGGTCACCGTGCTCCTCTACATCGACCAGCGCATCCGGCGCGAGGCCCTCGACCTCGAACTCACCCGCGCCGCCGGCATCCCCGGCCAGGGCCAGGGCCCGTCCGGCACCTCCGGGAGCTGATGCGGTGACCGCGGCGGGGGCAGTGCTCATGGGGTCCGGAGCGGCACCGCTCCTGCCGCGCACCGGCGACGACCCACCGGTGACGGTCTCGCGCGACGCCGCACGCGAGGCGGCCGAACGCGAACTGTCCAAGCCGATGTACCACGAGCACGACCCCAGCCTCCTCCAGCGCGCCCTGAACAGCTTCTGGGACTGGGTCGACGACCTGTTCTCCGCCGCCGCGGGAGCCACCCCCGGCGGCGGGTTCGGGCTCCTCGTCATCATCCTGGCCGCGGTGCTCCTGTGCGTCGCCCTCTGGTGGCGCCTGGGCACTCCACAGCACACCCCCACCTCCGCCCCGGCCCTCTTCGACGACCGTCCCCGCGGCGCCGCCGAGCATCGCGCCGCCTCCGAGGCCCACGCCGCCCAGGCCCACTGGAACCAAGCCGTCCAGGACCGCATGCGCGCCATCGTCCGCGCCCTGGAGGAACGCGCGCTCCTGGACGCCCGCCCCGGCCGCACCGCCGACGAGGCCGCGGCGGACGCGGGCCGGGCCCTTCCCGCCCACACCGGCCGGCTCCGCGCCGCCGCCCACGCGTTCGACGACGTCACATACGGCGGCCGTACCGCCGACGAAGCCGCGTACCTTCGCCTGGCCGAGCTCGACCGGGACCTGGAGCTCACCAAACCCGTCCTGCCACCCCCGGCCGGCACCGCCCACACCGCCCACACCACCCCCAGCAGCACCCACCAGGGAGCCGCCGAGTGACCGGCGCCACCCCCTCCGCCATGGCCCCTCAGCCCGCCCCGCACCCCGACACGCCGCCACCCCCTTCGACCTCGGTCTCGCCGACGCCCCGCCAGATCTGGACCCGCTCCCGCGGCATCGCCCTCGCCGTGATCGTCCTGCTCGCGGCGGCCGTCGCCATCGCCGCGCTCCGCACCGGCGCCCGACACGGCCGCCTGGACCCCCGCTCCGCCGACCCCCAGGGCAGCCGGGCCGTCGCCGAACTCCTCGCCGACCGAGGGGTGTCCACCCGCGTGGTCACCACCACCGAACAGGCCCGCTCCGCGGCCGACGCCGACACCACGCTGCTGGTGACCAACCCCGACCTGCTCACCGACGGCCAGCGCGCCCGCCTCCGCACGGCCACCAAGGACTCCGAAGGCCGCACCGTCCTCGTCGCCCCCGGCACCCCGTCGGTCGGTGACCTCGCCCCAGGAGTCACCGCGGACGCCACTCCCAGCGCGGACTCGGCGCTCCCCCCGTCCTGCTCCCTCCCCGCCGCCCGCCGAGCCGGCACCGCCGACGTGGGCGGCATCCGCTACGACACCCTCGTCCCGAACGCGGAGGCCTGTTACCCCAGCGACGGCCTGCCCAGCCTTCTGCATCTCCCCACCCCCCGTGGAAAAGGCGACACCGTCGTCCTCGGCGCCCCCGACATCCTTTACAACGACCGCCTCGACAAGCAGGGCAACGCCTCGCTCGCCCTCCAACTCCTCGGTTCCCGCCCCCAGTTGGTCTGGTACCTCCCCTCACTCTCCGACGGCGAGGCGGCCACCGGCCGCGAACAACGCGGCTTCTTCGACCTGATCCCCGCCGGCTGGCGCTGGGGCACGCTCCAACTCGCGATCGCCGCCGTGCTCGCCGCCCTGTGGCGAGCACGCCGTCTCGGCCCCCTGGTCGCCGAGCGCCTCCCCGTGGTCATCCGCGCCTCGGAGACGGTCGAAGGCCGCGCCCGCCTCTATCGCAGAGCCAACGCCCGCGACCGCGCCGCGTCCGCCCTGCGCACCGCCACCCGCACCCGCCTCCCCCCCCCCCCCCGCCCCCCCCCCCCCCCCGCCCCCCCCCCCCCCGCCCCCCCCCCCGCCCCCCCCCCCCCCCCCCCCCCCCCCCCCCCCCCCCCCCCCCCCCCCCCTCCACCCCCCCCCCCCCCCCCGGCCCCCCCCCCCCCCCGCCGACC